>CAZTPB010000010.1:0-24711 GCA_964614555.1 uncultured Bacteroides sp. | reverse complement strand
GAAGTGGGCAACATCGCCTACAAGCTGGTGCAACGCTTGGGCAATGCCGACGCCATCGGCCCCATCCTGCAAGGTATCGCACGCCCTGTGAACGACCTGTCGCGCGGATGCTCCGTAGAGGATGTGTATAAGATGGTGGCCATCACGGCCAATCAGGCGATTGCAGCGAAATAAATTCAAAAGTACAATTTGCCATTTGCAATGTACAATCCCTATGCAGGGATTCAAGTCGTAAATGGTGAATTGTTGTTTTCTAAATTGTAATTTGTAATTGTAACTATGAAGATATTAGTATTGAACTGCGGAAGTTCATCCATCAAATACAAGCTCTTTGAGATGGAGACCAAAGAGGTGCTCGCTCAGGGAGGCATTGAGAAAATAGGTCTGGTAGGCTCTTTCCTGAAGCTGACCTTACCCAATGGAGAGAAGAAGATATTGGAGAAGGACATCCCCGAACACACTGTGGGCGTGGAGTTCATCTTCCAGACACTGACAAGTCAGGAGTATGGTGCGCTGAAGTCGCTGGACGAACTGGATGCTGTAGGTCACCGTATGGTGCATGGCGGTGAGCGTTTCAGCCAGTCGGTCGTACTGACCAAGGAGGTGCTCGAAGCTTTCACTGCCTGCAACGATTTGGCCCCCCTGCACAATCCGGCTAACCTGAAAGGTGTGAACGCAGTGTCTGCCCTGTTGCCCGACATCCCACAGGTGGGTGTGTTTGACACCGCTTTCCACCAGACAATGCCGGCTCATGCCTATATGTATGCTGTGCCCTACGAACTGTATGAGAAATACGGCGTACGTCGCTATGGTTTCCACGGCACTTCGCACCGCTATGTGTCGCAGCGTGTGTGCGAATACTTGGGCATTCCGGCAGAAGGCAGCCGCATCATCACCTGCCACGTAGGTAACGGTGGCTCCATCTCTGCCGTGAAAGACGGCAAGTGTATGGACACTACTATGGGATTGACTCCGTTGGAGGGGTTGATGATGGGTACCCGCTCGGGAGATATTGACGGTGGTGCCGTGACCTTCATCATGGACAAGGAAGGACTGAACTCTGCAGGCATCTCTAACCTGCTGAACAAGAAGTCGGGCTTGGCCGGTGTGTCGTGCATCTCTTCGGATATGCGCGAAGTGGCTGCCGCCGCTAAAGAGGGCAACAAGCGTGCCCGTCTGGCATTGGATATGTACTACTACCGTATCAAGAAGTACATCGGTGCTTATGCAGCTGCAATGGGTGGTGTGGATGTCATCCTCTTCACCGGTGGTGTAGGCGAGAATCAGTCGGATTGCCGCGAAATCGCCTGTGCCGGTCTTGAATATATGGGTGTGGAAATTGACAAGGCTGTGAATGATACCGTGCATGGTGATGAGGCTGTCATCTCTACCCCCGCATCGAAAGTGAAAGTGGTGGTTATCCCCACGGATGAGGAGATGATGATTGCTTCTGACACATTGGCATTGCTGGGATAAGCATTTTTAGGCACGGATTACACGGATTTCACGGGTTTATATACATTAAAAACCGTGTTATCTGTGAAATCCGTGCCTAAATTTCTATATTTAACAGACTACTTTCCCTGTTTTATCTCTCAAATCGTGTATAATCCAATCTTTTTGCTTAAATTTGCGCTCAATTTACAGAATTATGCAACTAAAACATAGGAAAGATATGAAAAAAGTACGCGCAGCCATCGTCGGTTATGGTAACATCGGGAAATTTACATTGGAGGCATTGGAAGCTGCCCCTGACTTTGAAGTAGCAGGCGTGGTACGCCGCAACGGTGCAGAAAATGCTCCTGCCGAATTGGCCGGATATCCCATCGTAAAACACATCAGCGAACTGGAGCAAGTGGATGTGGCCATCCTGTCCACCCCGACACGTAGTGTGGAGGCCTATGCCAAAGAGATATTGGCCATGGGCATCAATACGGTCGATAGCTTTGACATCCACACCGGCATTGTAGATTTGCGCCGGTCGCTCAACGAAGTGGCCAAGAAAAACGGCACCGTCTCCATCATCTCTGCCGGATGGGATCCGGGAAGCGACTCTGTTGTGCGTACGCTGATGCAGAGTCTGGCTCCGAAGGGAGTGACTTACACCAACTTCGGCCCCGGTATGTCAATGGGTCACAGTGTCTGCTGTAAAGCCGTAGAGGGAGTGAAAGATGCCCTTTCAATGACTATCCCCGTAGGTACAGGCATCCATCGCCGCATGGTGTATGTGGAGGTGGAAGATGGATATGATTTCGACAAAATAGCCGCTACCATCAAAGCCGACCCCTATTTCGTGAACGATGAGACGCACGTGAAGCAAGTGTCCAGCGTAGATGAACTGAAAGACATGGGGCATGGTGTGAATCTTGTACGCAAGGGTGTGAGCGGAAAGACACACAACCAGCTTTTTGAGTTCGGCATGAAGATAAACAACCCAGCCCTGACTGCTCAAGTGCTGGTGAACGTGGCTCGTGCCAGCATGAAGCAACAACCGGGTTGCTATACGATGATTGAAATCCCCGTCATCGACCTCCTGCCCGGTGACAGGGAAGAACTGATAGCACACTTGGTGTGACACAGCGGGCCTCTCTTTCAGGTACGGATTACGGTAATACAATATATTAAGGTATGTAATCCGTACCTGAATTCGTATATGGTCCTTATCAGTCAAACACCAGCATACGGTTGGCAAGAGGTTCGTGTTTTTTCATCTCCGGCACGGATAGCGGATAGCCGAAAGGCATCTGTGCCACCATCTGCCACGAGGCAGGCAGCTGCCACTCTTTGCGTACCTGACTGTCGATGAGGGGATTGTAGTGTTGCAACGAGGCCCCCAGCCCCACATCTTCCAACATACACCAAAGCACCAGTTGGTGCATGGCCGATGTATGTTGCGACCATTGTGGGAAACTGTCTGCATAGAGTGGCGACTCACGCTGTAGGCGCTCGACAACTGCCGTATCTTCCCAAAAGAGCAGTGTGCCATATCCGGCGGCAAAACAATCATTGATTTTCTTTTCACTCTTGGTGTAGGTCGCAGCCGGCAGTTGTGCCTGTAGGGTGTCTTTTACTATCTGCCACAAGCGGCGGTGCGCATTGCCCATCAACAGTACGATACGTGACGATTGGGAATTGAAGGCCGACGGCACGTGCATCAGGGCGAAACTCACCATCTCTTCGATTTCCTTCCGCCCCGCCATCATTTCACTGCCAAGCATATAGTGGCTTCTGCGATGCTCCAAAGCCTCTTTGAAAGTTCTTTTCATAACGATTTCGGATTTATAATTCTTATCAGTCATCTTCTGAAACAAGTGTAAGCAGGCGTTTGTTTCGATGAAAAAAGGTGTAAGTATGCATTTATCGCCCATTTTTCTTTTTCCAGTCAAGATAGTTTTATAACTTTGCAGTCACTTTGTCACTCACCCAAAAAGAAATGCGCTTATCGTCACATTAGAAAACCTGTCAGTCATGTCCATCCATCCCCAATCTGCCGCTACGCTATCTGCCGACAACCCGGAGTTGCAACTCGCCCGCCGCTTTATCGAACAGACAGACACTCATGTTTTTCTGACAGGAAAAGCCGGCACCGGAAAGACCACTTTCCTCAAAGAGTTACGCAAAAACTCCCCCAAGCGCATGATAGTAGTTGCACCCACCGGCGTGGCTGCTATCAATGCGGGTGGTGTCACCATTCATTCATTCTTCCAATTGCCTTTATCGCCTTACATACCGGGCAGTTCGTTCAGCGATAACGGATGGAAACAATACTCTTTCAGCAAGGAGAAGAAGAACATTTTGCGCAGCCTTGATCTGTTGGTCATTGATGAAATAAGTATGGTGAGAGCCGATCTGTTAGACGCTATAGATCAGGTTATGCGCCGATACAAAGACCATTCGAAGCCTTTTGGCGGAGTGCAGTTGCTGATGATAGGTGACCTGCAACAACTCTCGCCCGTCATCAAAGAGGGAGATGCCAAGATGCTTTCCCCCTATTACCCCATCCTGTATTTCTTTGGTAGCCATGCCCTGCGTGAAAGCAAATATGTCACCATTGAACTGAAGACCATTTACAGGCAGAGTGACCGGCATTTTGTGGATATCCTCAATGCTATCCGGGAGAATCGTGTGGACGCACAACTATTGGCCGCACTCAACAAACGGTATATGCCGGACTTCAAAAGCAAAAATGGCGATGGATACATCCGACTGACGACACACAACCTGACGGCACAGCAGTACAACAGCCGGCAACTGGATGCACTGTCTGGTAAGGCATACACTTTCACGGCAGAAGTAAAAGGCAATTTCAATGAAGCCCTTTATCCGGCTGAGCCCCTTTTGGAGCTGAAAGCAGGAGCGCAAGTGATGTTCATCCGCAACGATGACTCGGGCAGACAGCGCTATTACAACGGGAAAATAGGACGCATACACACACTGACCGCTAATGGCATTACCGTGTTGTGCGACGACAGTAACATACCTATTACCGTTGAACGGACTGAATGGACAAACAGCCGTTACATCCTCGACAAAGATACCAAAGAAATACGTGAAGAGATTGATGGCACCTTTCGCCAGTATCCTCTACGGTTGGCTTGGGCCATCACCATTCACAAAAGTCAGGGGCTTACATTTGAAAAGGCTATCATTGATGCAGGCGCCTCCTTTGCTCACGGACAGGTGTATGTGGCTCTTAGCCGGTGTAAAACATTGGAAGGTCTTGTCCTTGCTACCCCCCTGACCGCATCGGCTGTCATTAGCGACAATACCGTAAACGATTTCATCGATGCGGTTGAAGTGCAGACAGGCCGGATAGCCAAAGAGTTGGAGCGTATGCAGTATGCCTATTTCTTCAAACTGCTGGACGAGTTGTTTGACTTCAAAGGGTTGCGGCGGGACTTCGATTATGTATTGCGCCTGCTTGATGAGTTCTTCTACAGACTGTATCCCGCACTGACCGAACGGTACAAGCAGACTGTACCCTCCCTCCACGAGCAGATGACAGTGGTAGCAGAGAAGTTCCGTCTGCAATATTCAGCCCTGATGCAACAGTCGGGCGACTTTACCGAAAACAGGCATCTGCAAGAACGCATAAACAAAGCTTCAGCCTATTTCCGACAAACATTGGAAGGCCTGCTGTCCGAACTGCTGATTGACACAAAAGTGGAAACCGACAACCAAACGACGCGCAAACGCATGGAGGAGGCTCTCTTCAATCTCCGCGAAACCTTTTGTCTGAAACGGGAATTGATGAAGTACTTCAGCAACCATCCGTTCACCATCCCCGAATACCTTCACTGCAAGGCTGTAGCCACAATCGAAGGCAGTGGCCTGTTCTTCAGTCAGAGCAAAAAGGAGAGTAAAAAGAACGCGATTCCCTCTGCACCATTGGCTGGCAGTATCCCCACAGACATCCGTTACCCGCGGCTCTACAAAGATTTGCAGGATTGGCGCAGGCAAAAGAGTGCGGAATTGTCACTTCCTGCCTATACCATCCTGCAACAAAAAGCCCTCATCTGTATGGCCAACTCCTTACCCGAGACGATGGGACAACTCATAGACATTCCCTATTTCGGCAAACGCAGTGGAGAAAAGTTCGGCAAAGAGATACTGGACATCATCCGTCAGTTTGTCCAAGAGCATGCCGATGAAGTAGGCGAACGCCCTGCCCCCATTAGCCGTAGCGGGTTGAAACTGCAGCCCAAAGCCAAACAGCAGAAAATCCCTACCGAGGAAAAAACACCCAAAGTGAAGACTGAAAGGCAGACCTATTTGTTATATAAGGAAGGGAAAAGCATCGGAGAGATTGCCTCCATCCGAAATCTCAATCCAAGCACCATAGAGAGTCATCTGGCTCGCTGCATCATGCAGGGCATACTTCCTCTGGAACTTTTCGTCCCTGAAGAAAAAGCCCGCCGCATCCATGAAGTGCTCAGGCAGACAAAGCAGCTGAGTGCCGCCAAAGAGATGTTGGGCGAAGCGTTCACCTACGGAGAGATACGGATGGTGCTGGCAGAGATAGAAAAGAACAAAAAATAAAGCTATGCACCCATTAGAAAAATTCCATCACTGTCCCGTTTGTGGCTCACCACATTTCGAGGAGCAGAATTTCAAGGCAAAACATTGCAACGACTGTGGTTTTACCTATTACTTCAACTCCAGCGCAGCCACTGTCGCGCTAATTACCAACAGTAAAAACGAACTGTTGGTATGCCGCCGTGCTCACAATCCGGCTAAGGGAACATTGGACTTACCTGGCGGGTTCATCGACATGGAGGAGACGGGTGAAGAGGGAGTCATCCGCGAAGTGATGGAGGAAACAGGACTGGAAGTAGTCAGTACAGACTATCTCTTTTCGCTCCCGAACACCTATCTCTACAGCGGTTTCCTCGTGCATACGCTCGATCTCTTCTTCCGTTGCACCGTGACCGACGACACCAGCCTGCTGGCTGCGGACGATGTGGCAGAGAGCTTCTGGATTCCATTGGAAGAAATCATCCCTGCAGACTTCGGTTTGGACTCTGTGCGGAAAGGCGTAGAAAGATTCATCAGCGAAAGAAATCCTAAACAAATCAAAAAACATTCCTGAAAGAGGGGAGGATAAAGGAAATTTATGTAGCTTTGTCCGAGTTTCAAAACGCAAGCGTATGAACAGACACTATATTTTACTGTCGGCACTCTTGTGCGGCACATTGGCAGGCCAGGCGCAACAGCCGGCACAAGCCCCCGACGAACTATATACCGAAGGACGACAACTCTACCTGCGAGGACACTATGCTGCCGCCCGGCAGACATTGGACAAGTTTCTTCGGACAGCCCCAAACACAAATGGTGGAGAGTTGCTCTCCGAAGCTGAATATATGGCGGTATGTACAGCTTACGAGCTGAAGGAGAAAGACCGTTTCGAACAGATATTGGACTATCTGTTGCGATACCCTGACACCCCCCATGCCAACCGGCTCTATGCTTTGGCAGGCAACAGCCTTTATGCCGATGGAGAATATGAGCGTGCCATAGACTGCTATCGGAAATGCTCACTGGAAAAACTTGCAGACAATGAGCGAGACGAAGCCACACTCTACAAAGGTGTGAGCCTGCTGAAGATCGGACAGGAAGAGGAGGCATGCACGCTGCTCACCGTCGTCCAGCTGTGCAGTCCGCGCTACGAAGCTGATGCCCGCTACTACAAGGCATATATCGACTACTCCTATCGCCGCTACACCGAAGCATTGCCAGCCATGCAAACCCTTGCTGACCATCCGACTTATGGACTCCATGCCCCATACTACGTGGCAGACATTCTGCTGCAACAGGGAAACTACGAAGAAGCATTCCGGACTGCCGACTTCTACCTGCGAAAACACCCCGAAGCGGAAATGGCTGCCGAGATGAGACGTATTGCCGGCGAGGCCGACTATGGTTTGGAGAACTACGAAGAGACTGTTCTTCTGCTGACAGCCTACACCGAAGCCTGCCAAACTCCCCGACGCAATGCACTCTACAAATTAGGTATGAGCCTGTTGCAGCAGGGAGATTACACACAAGCCGCCTTTCGGTTGGCACAAGTCGCCACAGAAGATGACGCACTTGCCCAGAATGCCTGTTTGCACAGCGGTATAGCCTATGTGCAACTGCGCGAAATGACCAAGGCACGCATGGCCTTCGGACAGGCTGCCTCCATGAACTACGATCGTCACGTCAAGGAGCAGGCCCTTTACAATTATGCCCTCTGTATCCACGAAACGGCCTATTCGGGATTCGGCGAATCGGTCACTGTTTTTGAACGTTTCCTTAACGAATTTCCCTCGTCAGCCTATGCCGAGCAGGTGAACGACTACCTCATCGAAGTCTATATGAACACCCGCAGCTACAAAGCAGCTTTGCAATCCATCGCCAAGATACAGCAACCGGGAAGGCGCATATTGGAGGCACGGCAGAAGATTCTCTACCGGTTGGGGACGGAGGCATTTGCCAATGCCGACTATACGGGGGCAGCAGAATACTTCAGCCGGTCACTCGCTGATGCAAAATACAACCGGCAGACCGAAGCGGATGCTTATTTCTGGCGTGGAGAGGCCAGATACCGTCAAACAGATTACCGTGGAGCGGCCAACGATTATCGTCAATACTTGGCAAGAACGATGGCTACCGACCCGTCTCTGAGCGGAACGGCTTACTATAATCTGGGTTACACAGCTTTCCAACAGAAAGATTACGCTCACGCGCGTACCTATTTCGAACGTTTCTTAAGCGAATATCGCGCAAACTGTACACCGCAAATGGTGGCTGATGCACTTAATCGTATGGGTGATTGCCACTTCTATGTGCGCAATTTTTCCGCTGCCGGACAATACTATGCCGAAGCCACTGCCACCGATCCCGCGCAGGGAGACTATGCCCTCTACCAACAGGCTTTTGTACAGGGCTTGCAGAAGGACTATGCCGGCAAGGTCGCCTCCCTCGACCGTATGATTGCCCAATACCCGCAATCGTCCTATGCCGACGATGCCCTCTACGAACGCGGACGGGCTTATGTGCAGATGGAGCATACAGACAAGGCTATTGCCTCGTTCAGTGAACTGACCACCCGTTTCCCCGAAAGCTCGCTGGCACGCAAAGCAGCCAATGAAATCGGCCTCCTGCTCTACCAGACCGACCGTTATGAAGAGGCCATTGCAGCCTACAAACGGGTGATTGAAAGATATCCGGGAAGTGAGGAAGCCCGTCTGGCACAACATGACTTAAAATCAATCTATATCGATCTCAACCGTGTGGATGAGTATGCAGCCTATGTGGCTTCGCAGAAAGGAACTATCCGGCTCGATACCAATGAGCGTGACTCTATTACCTACCTCGCTGCCGAAAAGGCATACATACGTGAAGATATGGAGGAGGCCGAACGGAGTCTCAACGCTTACCTGCAAAGTTTCCCTGAAGGAAATTATCGGCTGAATGCACACTACTATTTAGGGTTGTCTGCTTATCGGAAAGGAGAGGGCGGAACGGCATTGACACACCTCAACAATGTATTGGAGTATCCCGACAACAAATTCTCTGAAGAAGCTATGATGCTGGCTGCCGAAATCTCTTTCAACCAAAAGAACTATGTCCGGGCTTTGACGCTCTACAAGCTGCTTCGTGGCAAAACAACCTTTGCCGATCGCCTCTTGTTGGCACGTATAGGCATACT
This sequence comes from uncultured Bacteroides sp., assembly GCA_964614555.1. Lineage (GTDB taxonomy): Bacteria > Bacteroidota > Bacteroidia > Bacteroidales > Bacteroidaceae > Phocaeicola_A. Next base: position 15,521 of record CAZTPB010000010.1, on the reverse strand, counting down.
GCGTACGGCTTATCTGACCAACGACCACAATGAAGTGATAGCTGCCGCTGGAGAACTGCTGGCCGATAGCAAGACCACCCCCGAACTGGCCAATGAGGCACGCTATTACCGCAGCAAGGCTGCCGCAGCCAAAGGCGAACGGGAGCAAGCAGGCAAAGACTTGGAGGTATTGGCCAAAGATACACGCAATATCTATGGTGCCGAAGCCAAATACCGTCTGGCCGAGATGCATTACACCGGCAAAGATTATGTTGCTGCTGAAAAAGTATTGCTTGACTACATCGAAGTGAGCACCCCACATGCTTATTGGCTGGCGCGTAGTTTTGTACTTCTTGCCGATGTCTATATGCAGACAGGCCGTCAGGTAGAAGCACGCCAATACCTGCTTTCGCTCAAAGAGAACTACCAAGGGGATGACACTATCAACGCACTGATAGAAGACCGGCTCGGCAAACTGACAGAACAATGAGTATGACACTTCCCAAATGAACCATAAGGACATGAAAAAAAGATATATCGTATGGGGCACTTCGCTTCTCTGTGCCGCTATGACAGAGAGTATGGCGCAAACTGCTGCACCCAAGGATTCTGCACTGAACCGCATTGTGGTGGTGGAGAACCAATACAATCCCGACATCATGAACGCAAGCAAAGTGAATGTACTGCCTGCCATCGAGGAACCACAAGCCACTCCAAAGGCCATTAACTATGCTACGGAAAGAAGACCGGTCGGGCACTTCCACTTTGAGCCGATAGCCAACTTAGGCAAAACACCGGAGCGTGAGAGCCCCCGAAAGGGATATCTCCGTGCCGGATACGGCACTAACGGCAACGTAGATGCACGCTTCAGCTATCGGACGGAATGGAGCGGGCGCGACCTGTTGAACGCTTCGCTCGCCTTCCGAGGAATGGACGGCACTATTGAGAGAGAGGATGCGCCTGAATGGGAAGCCCGTGCCTACCGCACGCAGGCAGACATTGATTGGACACACCGCTTCAACACCCTTACATTGGGAATAATCGCAGGAGGTGAGAATCAGGTGTTCAACTATCCGCCACAGGCAGGCGGACACCAGCATAATCTGTTGGGAACTCTGAAAGCTACGTTGGCGAGCAACCGTCGCGACGAAGATATACGCTTCAGCGTCGGTACAAGCCTGCTGTATGCCAAGCAAAAATATGCCTTCCGTACGGACGACACGGAGAGCTACACCGAGTACATCATCCGCACTCATGCCCTTGTGGCTGGAGACATCAACGAACGCACCAGCATACAGATTGCCGCACAGATGGACAACTTCTTCATCACACCAGGTGGGGACTATGACAAGGTGCGCAACACTTCGCTGCAACTGAATCCCTACCTCGCCTGCGAAGGGAAACAGTGGAAAGCCCGTATAGGTATGCATATCGACCCCTTTTTCCGGAAGGGGAACACCGACTTTTCTTTGGCTCCCGACCTTTATGGTGAATATGCCGTAGCCAAAGGATACAGTCTCTACCTGCAGGCCGGTGGCGGACGTGTACTCAACGACTTCCGGAGCACCAACCTCCTCGACCCCTATGCCTGTTTCCCACCCTATATGACAGAAGGCGCAGAGGGAGAGGGATTCTACTGTCCCACACACGCCTACAACCAACTGGACGGACGCTTCGGTTTCAGAGCAGCCCCGATGAATGAGTTGTATCTCCATCTTTACGGAGGCTACCGCATGACGGAGGACCAGTTGTTTGCAGCCTACTCTCCGGAGGCATCCTGCTGCATCCTGCTGCCGGATGATGCCAATGTACTTTATGCCGGAGTATCGGCCCAATACTCCTGGAAAGATTTCTTCACCACCCGGGTCGGATTTGAGTGGAGCAAATGGGACAGCGACCTGCTCGACAAGGAGTTGGCACTGATTCCCGAACTGGCTTTCGGTTGGAGTGCTGACGTGCATCCCACCAATGAACTGACCATCGGAGCAAGCTATCGGTATGAGCGGTATGGCAAACCTGATGAAGTGGCTTCAAAAGAGCGTCCCGAAGCAATGAACGACCTCAGCATCACTGTCAGTTACTGCATTGTGCCCCAACTGACAGTCTATGCAACGGGAAACAATCTGTTTGACTGCAGCTACAGCCGTTATGTAGGTATCCCAGCACAAGGCATCCATTTTTTGGCAGGAGCTGCCATTACGTTCTGAGCATTGGTGCAATTCCATATTTAGGCGCGGTTTTCCACAAAAAAACGCGCCTAAATATGTGTTTATATCTTTTCTTCTATTTCTCTATTACCGTCCCCTGTGTGCCGTCGATGGCTGATGCTTGGGTGATGATGACACGGTTGACGCCTGCTTCCAATGCATTGAAAGCATTTTCCAGTTTGGGAATCATGCCGCCTCGGATGGTTCCGTCGGCCACCAGGGCATCGAAGTCGGTACGGCTAATGTGAGGGATGACACTGTTGTCATCGTTTTCGTCCCGCAACACTCCGCGCTTCTCGAAGCAGAAGATGAGTGTCACATCGAAAAGAGCAGCCAGTGCTTTGGCTGTTTCGCCTGTGATGGTGTCGGCATTGGTGTTGAGCAGGTGTCCCTGTTTGTCGTGTGTGAGAGGTGCCATGACGGGGACTACCCCTTCTTGGATAAGCTTGCCCAAGAATGCGCCATTCACCTCATCTACATCGCCTACGAATCCGTAGTCCACATCTTTCACAGGACGTTTGTGCGAGCGGATGACATTCATGTCGGCTCCTGTCAGTCCGAGAGCGTTTACTCCACGAGCCTGCAATCCGGCCACAATGTTCTTGTTCACCAGTCCGCCATAGACCATGGTCACCACGCGCAGGGTGTCGGCATCGGTGATGCGTCGTCCGTTCACCATGTGGCTCTCGATGCCAAGTTGTGCAGCCAGCCTTGTGGCCGAGCGTCCTCCTCCATGCACCAATAGTTTCTTGCCAGGTATAGCGGCGAAATCGGTCAGCAGACGTTGCAGGGTATCTTCTTCCTCTACAATCTTTCCGCCCACCTTGATGATAGTCAGTTTCTCTTTCATTGTCCTCTCCTTGTGTTCTTGTTTTTTTACTATTGGACTGGTGTGTTCTCCTTTGCCAGTTTTACCAACGCTTCCACGGCATCTTCTATACGGTTGCCATTGTCGAGCAGCCCGATGTCAAGTGTTTTTCGTGCACGGGTATAATAAGGTTCGCGCACAGCGAGTGATTCCCGAATGAAGTTGTCCAACTCTTCATCGTTCTTGCCTGCAATCAGCGGGCGTTGCTGTTTGCCCATCCTCAGGTGCAAGCGTAGGGTTTCGGGTGTTGCTTTCAGATAGATGGTCTCAGCCTGTGCATTCATGTACTCCATGTTGTCAAAAAAGCAAGGAGTCCCACCACCGGCAGACACTACCACTCCCTCAAATTCGGCCACCTCGCGTAGCATATTGCGTTCGATGGCGCGGAAGCCTTCTTCACCGCGTTCGGCGAAGAGCTGGCTCACACTTTTCCGAAAGCGTTTTTCGATATACCAGTCGAGGTCGATGAATTCCATCCCCAACCTTTTGGCCAGTTGTTTGCCCAGTGTGGTTTTCCCGGCTCCCATATAACCTATCAGGATTATTCTTTCCATGTTTTGTTCATCGCTTTGTTTTGGCCTTTTTCTTTGGTCCTTCCTTCTCCTGCTGCTCGATAATGGCCAGGCAGTGGATGGCTTGCAGTGTAGCCGGTTCGGTGTCTTTGGGAATCTTGTAGTTCTTGCCTTTATAAGCGATGTAAGGGCCGAAGCGTCCGTTGAGAATCTCAATCATCTCTTCTCCCTCGCCCAATGTCTTGATGTGGCGGTTGGCTTCTGCCTGCCGTTTTTCATCAATCAGTTTTACAGATTCTTCCAGTGTGATGGTCATGGGATCCATTCCTTTGGGGATAGAGATGTATTTTTGATTGTGCTGTACATAAGGTCCGAAACGTCCGGCTCCGACAGACACGGTTTGTCCTTCAAACTCGCCCAGCGTGCGTGGCAGGCGGAAGAGAGCCAATGCCTCCTCAAGTGTGATGCTGTCCATACTCTGTCCTTTGGTCATCTGTGCAAAGCGTGGCTTTTCTTCGTCTTCAGCCGAACCGATTTGCACTACGGGTCCGAATCGTCCGATTTTCACCGATACGGGTTTGCCCGAAGCCGGGTCTGTACCCAATACCCGTTCTCCCACTTTGTGCTCGCTCTTGGCTGCCATTGTACTTTCCACCAATGGCTCGAACTCGTGGTAAAATTCCTTCATCAGTCCGGTCCACTCTTTCTCCCCTTCGGCCACTTCGTCAAACTCCTTCTCTATGTTGGCTGTAAAGTTGTAATCCATTATCTGCGGGAAATATTGGAGTAAGAAGTCGTTGACCACTGTGCCGATATCTGTAGGCAGGAGTTTTCCCTTTTCATTGCCCACTGTTTCGTTGTGTGTGGAAACTGTTACGGCTCCTTCCTTAAGAGTGAGCTGGCAGAGTGTGTGCGTCTCTCCTGTCCGGTCGCCCTTTTCCACGTATTCACGCTGCTGTATGGTGGAGATTGTAGGTGCATAGGTTGAGGGACGTCCGATACCCAGTTCCTCCATCTTGCGTACCAGACTGGCCTCGGTGTAGCGCAGCGGGTGCTGTGTATATCGTTCTGTCGCCGTCATTTCGCAGAGGCTGAGAGAGTCTCCCTTCTGCATGTCCACAGGCAAAATGCTTTCTCCCTCATTCTCCTGTTCGTCGTCGTTCGATTCGCGATATACACGAAGGAATCCGTCAAACTTCACAACCTCTCCAGTGGCCACGAACAATTCGTTTCCGCCTGTAAGCGAGATGCTGACCACAGTCTTTTCCAGTTCGGCATCGGCCATCTGCGAAGCGATGGTCCGTTTCCAAATGAGGTTGTACAGACGACGTTCCTGTGGCGTACCTTCAATGGACTGCTTGTCCATATAGGTCGGGCGTATGGCCTCGTGCGCCTCTTGTGCCCCTTTGGTTTTGGTGGCAAACTGGCGGGTCTTGACATACTGTTCGCCCATCTGTTTCAAAATGGCCTGCCGGCTGGTGTTGATAGCCAACGACGAGAGGTTGACCGAGTCCGTACGCATATAAGTAATGTGTCCGTTCTCATAAAGTTTCTGCGCCACCATCATGGTTTGCGACACGGTGAAGCCCAACTTGCGTGCGGCTTCCTGCTGCAGGGTGCTGGTGGTGAAAGGAGCCGCCGGGCTCTTCTTCATAGGCTTGGTGATGACATCTTCAATAACAAATTCGGAACTGCTTGAACGGTGGAGGAAAGCTTCAGCCTCTTCGCGCGTCTTGAAGCGGGTGTCCAACTCGGCTCTGAGCTCGGCATTCTTACCGTCGGCTCTCTGTACGGTGAATAGTGCAGCTATACGGAAATAGCCCTCGCTGACGAATTGCTGTATCTCACGTTCGCGTTCCACAATCAGTCTGACGGCCACCGACTGCACACGGCCAGCCGAAAGGGCGGGTTTCACTTTGCGCCAAAGCACGGGCGAGAGTTTGAATCCCACGATACGGTCGAGCACACGGCGTGCCTGCTGTGCGTTTACCAGATTAACATCGATTGAGCGCGGATGCTCAATGGCCTGCAGGATGGCACTCTTGGTAATTTCATGAAAAACGATGCGCCGTGTGTTGTCAGGCTTCAAGCCCAGCACCTCATACAGATGCCATGAGATAGCCTCTCCCTCGCGGTCCTCATCGGAAGCCAACCACACAATATCCGCCTTTTTGGCTTCTGTCTTCAGGTCGGCAACCAGTTTTTTCTTGTCTGCCGGGATTTCGTAAATTGGCTCAAATGTATCGGTGTCTATGCTGAATGCTTTTTTCTTAAGGTCGCGTATGTGTCCGAAGCTTGAAAGCACCTTATATTCCTTTCCCAAAAACTTTTCTATCGTCTTGGCTTTGGCCGGAGACTCTACTATTACCAGATTCTTTTGCATGATTTTTGATGTCATCTTTTTGATTTTGGGCGCAAAAGTAGAAAAAAAAGCGGTCTGACGCTTATATAATAAGGTGAGAATCGCTTTTTTTAAGCTAAATTAGGGTTTTGTTCCTCCTCTTTGCTGTTTTGAATGGAGCATACGACATCGCCACAATGCACAACGTGAGAAATTCGGCCATGGGCATGGCCAGCCAAATGCCAGGGACTCCCCAAAGCTGCGGCAGACAAAAGAAGCAGGGGACAAGTAGCAACGTGCGTAGTGACACTACCAGTGTGGCTCGCCGCATATTGTCCATACTTTGGTAATACCCCGTCAAGGCAATGTTAAGGATATAGAAAAGAATGCCGGAGGCGAAATAGGGAAAACCTTCGATTGCCAGTCCGCCGGCCACACTCTGTGGATTGACAAAAAGGGCTGTCAGTGGTTCGGGAAAAAAGACAAAGCCGACGGTGACCATCACACTGAAAGCGACCGAAGTACCCAAAAGCAGGTGCAATGCCTGACGGATACGGTCGTGACGTCCCATGCCGAAATTATAACTGATGATGGGTTGGGCCGACTGTGCAATGGCATTGCCTATCATGAAAAAGAATGGTGAATAATAGCAAGCGATGCCAAAGGCTCCCACTCCGTTGTCGCCCAAATAGTGCATGAAGGTGAGGTTGCCCATGAGAGCCAGTACGGCCAATGTCATCTCTCCCAACAGTGAAGCACTGCCTATGTGGCACTGATAACCGATGTTGCGCAAGCTCAAGAGCAGGCTCTTACGGCTCCACTTCAACTTTGCCGGACGCAACTTGTGTGCTCCCCAAAGCAGATAGCCCAATGCCATCACACCACCGGAGGCAATACTGAGGCTTGTGGCAATGGCTGCTCCTGCCACTCCCATACCGAGGGGAAAGATGAAAAGCCAATCGAGCACAGCATTCATCACACAAGGTATCACATTGCACCACATGGCCATGCGCGGAGCACCGTCCAAACGGATAATGAACAGTCCGATGAGGCTCCACATTTCGAAAAGGAAGCAAGGGGTAATCCACAGCAGATAGTCCCTCACCTGAGGCAACAGACTTTCCGACGAGCCAAGCAGACGGGCGGTCTCCGTAGGCCACAGGAGGATGGCTGCACCGATGAGGGCACTCACCAGCGTAGCACCTGCCAACGCCTGTGTCACATTCATGCAGGCTGCTTTCAGTTTGCGCCGTCCCACATGGATACTGCTCACCACCGAACAGCCGGCTCCTATCATCAGTCCCAGTCCTGACATCACCTGATAGACCGGCACTACGATGTTGACTGCAGCCACACCGTCAGCACCCACCCCATGACCGATGAAGATACCATCAATAGCCGTCACGGCTGATACGGCCAACGAACCCAGCAATGTAGGTATCAATATGCGGCGGAAGAGGGTACTCACCCGCCCGTTTTCAAAGTCTATTGCGTCTCTGTCCATTACTTTTCTTGAAAAAACGCGCAAAATTACATAAAACATTCTACCCGAAAGAGCTTTCAAAGTAAAAAATGCTATATTTGCACTTTCATGGACAAACTGAGAAATTTTAAGACTATACGTATGAAAAGAAGAATCATTTCCCTCCTCCTGTGCCTCTGCATCGTGGCACCTTCTGTGGCTCAAGCCGTAGTGACTCATCCTTGGAGTGGCAAGAAAGTGGCCTACTTTGGCGACTCCATCACCGATCCGAGAAACAATGCATCGAAGACCAAATACTGGGGCTTCCTGCAAGAGTGGTTGCAGATTATCCCCTACGTATATGGCATCAGCGGTCGTCAGTGGAACGACATACCCCGACAGGCCGACAAATTGAAGGCTGAACATGGCGATGACTTCGATGCCATCCTCATCTTCATGGGTACGAACGACTATAACAATGCCGTGCCCATAGGGGAATGGTTCGAAGAGAAGATGGGACAGGTGGAGTATGGTCACCGCTATGTGAAGCGGATGGAAGACCGTATGCAACGCACACCCGTCATGGACAAGGATACCTACCGCGGATGCATCAACATAGCTCTTGACTCGCTCAAACGGATGTTCCCCACCAAGCAGATAGTGTTGCTCACACCCATCCATAGAGGCGGATTCTATGCCAACGACAAGAATTGGCAGTGCACCGAGGATTATGTGAACCGCTGTGGCGAATACCTCGACGCTTATGTGGAGAGCGTCAAGGAGGCCGGCGACATTTGGGCTGTGCCCGTCATCGACCTTGGCGCCCTCTGTGGCCTCTATCCCATGACAGACGCTCACAAACAGTACTTTAAGGATGCCGCTACCGATTGTCTCCACCCCAACGACTTGGGACACGAGCGTATGGCACGTACCCTGATGTACCAGTTGCTGGCGCTTCCTTGCACGTTTTAGTTTTTTAGTTGACGAGTTGACAAGATACAAGTTGGCGAGGAATAGTAACAGTTTCGCATTACTCCTGGCAAACTTGTCAACTCGTCAACTACCTTCCCATGGGCAATCGGAAAATCATTCACATTGATATGGACGCGTTTTATGCTTCGGTGGAACAACGCGATAATCCTCGCTTGCGTGGATGCCCTATAGCGGTGGGACATGCAGGCGAGCGGGGAGTTGTGTCAGCTGCCAGCTACGAAGCGCGTAAGTATGGGGTGCATTCGGCCATGTCGTCCCAGAAGGCTATGCGCCTGTGTCCCGAACTCATCTTTGTGCCCGGGCGTATGGAAGTCTATAAGGAGGTGTCGGGAGAGATTCATGAAATCTTTCGGGAATATACCGATATTATCGAACCTCTCTCGCTCGATGAGGCTTTTTTGGATGTGACGGAAAATAAGAAAGGAATCCCGCTGGCCGTGGATATAGCCCGTGAAATCAAACGAAAGATACGGGAAAAGCTGAATTTGGTGGCCTCGGCCGGTGTGTCGTACAACAAGTTCTTGGCCAAAGTGGCTTCGGATTATCGCAAGCCCGATGGCCTGTGTACCATCCATCCCGACCAAGCATTGGAGTTCATTGCCCGCTTGCCCATCGAAAGTTTTTGGGGGGTGGGTCCTGTCACCGCCAAGCGTATGCACGCATTGGGTATTCACGACGGAGCACATTTGCGCGCATGGTCGTTGGAGGGATTGACGCGCGAGTTTGGCAAAGCCGGAGCACTCTACTACCACTTCTCCCGTGGCATTGATTTGCGGCCCGTTGAGGCTGTGAGAGTGCGCAAGTCCATCGGGTGCGAACGCACGTTGGAGCACGATATCAATACCCGCTCGTCCGTTGTCATCGAACTATACCATACGGCCAAGGAACTGGTAAACCGTCTTTCGCTCAAAGATTTTCGGGGAAACACGTTGACGCTGAAGGTGAAGTTCCACGACTTTACCCAAATTACGCGCAGCATCACCCAACCGCATGAATTGACCTCTATGGACATTATTCTCCCCCTTGCCAAGCAACTGCTGGCCGAGGTGGAATATGAGGAACACCCCATCCGCCTTATCGGCCTCTCTGTCTCCAATCCGCGCGACAAGGAAGAGGAAACCAACTCCCTCACTTGGGAACAGTTGACGCTGAAGTTCCAGGAATGGGAAGAGGAGGCATAATGAGGTTGAGGCTCCAAAAAACATCCTTGTGTCGGTATTCTCCTATAAATGGAAGATAAAAGTTTGTGTGAGGTGGTGTAAATGTTGTATCTTTGCGCCCATGAAAAATTAATATTGTAATACATAAGAACCATGAAAAGAATCTTTCTTGCCATTTTTACTCTGGTGGGCTTGCTCCCGATGCGGGCTGAAGAGAACCCTTTGCGGATGTGGTACGACCGTCCGGCAAACCGATTTGAAGAGGCTTTGCCGTTGGGCAACGGACGGTTGGGCGTGATGGTCTATGGAGGCATCCGTGACGAAGTGTTTAACCTGAACGAAGAGACCATGTGGGGTGGGGGACCTACGGATACCAATCCCACGCCTGATGCACCGGACTACTTGCCCAAGGTACGTGAGTTGCTCTTTCAAGAGAAGTGGGGCGAAGCCCAAAAAGTGTTGCGCAACATTCAGGGTCCGAACAGCCAATCGTTTGTGCCTATGGGCGATTTGCGCCTGCAACAGACTTTCAAGGGCGAAGCCAAGGATTATGTGCGCGACCTCGATTTGCAGACGGCCGTGGCCAGTGTCCGCTTCCGGGTGGATACGGTGGAATACAGACGCGAGATCTTCGTGTCGGCTCCAGCACAGGTCATCGTGGTGAAACTTTCGGCTTCGGCTCCAGGAATGTTGAACTATAGCATTGGTGGAACGGCGGCATTCGAGCATTGCGTGGTGCAGAGTGTGGGAGCTGACGAGTTTGTGGTGAGTGGCCAATTGCCCCGTCGCGTGGATAGCGACCGCGGGTGGAAACTGGAGTGGAAGAACGAAGAGGGAGCCGGTGGTATGCGCTACCAGTATCGTGTGAAGGCCGTGGTGACGGGCGGCACCGTGACCACCAACCCCGGTTTGCAAATCAGCAAAGCCACCGAGGCGGTGCTCTACATCTCGGCCGCGACCAGCTACAATGGGTTCGACAAGTGTCCCGACCGTGAAGGGCGTGACGAAAACCTCCTTGCCACCAGCTACCTTGCCGATGCCCTGCAAAAGGATTATGAAACATTGAAGAGCGAACATGTGGCTGATTATCAAGGCTATTTCAATCGGGTGAAGTTGGAACTGACTACGAGTGATGAGCTACAAGCTGCGAGTGACAAGTCACAGACTCCCACCGACAAACGGCTCGATGCCTACAAGAAGGGGGCGAAAGATTTGGGATTGGAGACACTCTACTTCCAGTTCGGGCGTTACCTGCTCATTTCCGCTTCGCGTCCGGGAGGTATAGCCATGAATCTGCAAGGTATTTGGAATAACCGCCAACGCCCGTCGTGGGGAAGCAACTACACGGTGAATATCAACCTGCAGATGAACTATTGGCCGGCCGAGCCGTTGGGCTTGAGCGATCTGACCGAACCGTTGACACACCAGATACAGAATATGGCGGTGACGGGGCGCGATATTGCCCGAAACTTCTACCGTATGGACGGGTGGGCGGCTCATCACAATTCCGACATTTGGGCACACGTGAACCCCGTAGGGTGGCGGCGTGGCGATCCCAAGTGGGCCAATTGGGCGCTCGGTTCTCCGTGGCTCTGCCAGCATCTCTATGAGCACTACCGCTTCACCATGGACAAAGAGTATCTGGCAAACATCGCTTACCCCCTGATGAAGGGTGCAGCCGACTTTTGCGAAAATTGGCTGGTGGAGAAGGACGGTTACTACATCACCGCACCCTCGACCTCGCCCGAGAATGTATTTATCGACGAACATGGCAAGAAAGGGGTGGTCACCATCGGTTCGGCCATGGACCTCGAAATTATTTGGGACTTGCTGAACAACCTTGTCGAGGTGGCTCCCCTTGTGGGCGAAAGTGAGGCGCAGATTGCCCGTTGGAGAGATATCCGCGACCGTCTCCATCCCCTCCGTATAGGCAAGAAGGGAAATCTCATCGAGTGGTACAAGGATTGGGAGGATGAGGACCCTCAGCATCGTCATGTCTCACACCTCTTCGCCCTGCATCCGGGAAGACAAATCAATCCGCTGACACAGCCCGACATGGCAGCCGCTTGTCGCCGGACACTCGACACCCGTGGCGATGGTGGTACGGGATGGAGCAAGGCGTGGAAAATAAACTTCTGGGCACGTATGCTCGATGGCGACCGTGCACACAAACTCTACCGCGAATTGCTGACCCACTCTACATTGCCCAACCTTTTCGATACCCATCCGCCTTTCCAGATTGACGGCAATTTCGGTAGTATTGCCGGATTGGGCGAGATGCTTCTGCAGAGCCAGTTTGGCGAGTTGCACCTGTTGCCGGCCTTGCCTGCCGAGTGGGGTGATGGAAGTGTGAGCGGTCTTCGTGCGCGCGGAGCTTTCAATGTGAATATGGCGTGGAAGGATGGCAAACTCTCTTCCGCCACCATTGTTTCCGAAGCCGGTGAGCCTTGCACCTTGCGTACGCGCGTACCTGTCAAAATTAAGGGAGCGCGTGCCAAAACCATCCGCGAGGGCGACTACTACCTGACCTCTTTCCGTACACAGAAAGGAAAGGCGTACGAGGTGAAAAGAAAATGAAATGATTCCTTCTAAATAAATTTTTCAGGCACGGAGATTCCCAATGAGTAGAATCTTCGTGCCTGATTCATGAAAGCCCAAAAGGCAAGGATGTTTGAAAAAATGTGTCTTACTGTTTCATTACAAAGTCGTGCAACTCGCAGATGGAGCACTCTTCCGTGGGTGAGGAGAAGACGAAGAACAACGCATGTTTCCCCTTGAAAGCATCCAATCCTGTGAGTTCGGTCTCCACCTTCATGGGTTGCGTGGGAAACTCTTTCTTGAGCGCGATGGTGCCCACTTTGGTGCCACCTTTCTCTTTCCACGGGCTATCCAGCCAAATGTCTATAACACCGTCTATTCCTTGTGGTCTCAGGTTGATTTGCAGGGTTGCATGGTCGTGGGTGAGGTGGTCAAAGTTGAAGTATTTGTAACCTACCACCGAACCGTGTGTGTTGTTCACCACAGGGTTGTGGTTAATGCTGGGGTCGTAGGGGTCGGTCGTTCCGTCGTACTTCGTACGTTGGGGACTGACGTACGAGCCGCTGAAGGTGAAGTTGGGGAATTTGGCTTTCATCCCTTGTGGACCCGTGTAGTAGCAGGCAATGCCTGCCGAGTGGCGTTCCAACGGGTTCAGCCCCTCCGTGGCAAATCCTTCGGAGGTGTATTCCCCTTCGCTGATTTCCACAGTGCCTTCAGGACCTTCGGTCACTTTCACCTCGATGGGTGCCACCATAGCTTGGCGTGAGAACTCGTCCGTACCACACTGTCGGTGGTAGAAGACGTACCATTGCCCCTCTATCTCGATGATGCTTCCGTGGGTGTTGCCCGTGATGGTGGCGGTGTAGATGGTATCTCCCTCAGTATTGGTGTCGCGTCCGCGTCCGTCGATGATAGTGCCTCCGTAGGTGAAAGGTCCTAATGGAGAGTTGCTATAGGCATAAGCCAACGTGTAGTTGGTGCCGGGCAATCCGAACTCGCCCTCTGCGCTCCAACGGCTATATATGAAGACGTACTTATCCTTGATTTTGCGCATTGATGAGGCTTCGAAAAAGCGGAATACACCCTCCTGATAGCGTCCAGACACCATGTCCTTGACCGGTTGGGTGCCCGGCTTTATGGTGGCCATCGTGGTGGGGTCGAGCTCGGCGCCCCATGACTCTTCGAATCCCCAGTAACCATATACACGTCCGTCATCATCGACAAACACGGCAGGGTCGAAACGCAAATCCCCAATCGTCTCGGTCGGCTTTTCGGGATTCCAGTTGCACACCACGAAGGGACCGTCCGGTCGGTCAGACTTGGCTACCATGCCGTTTCGAGGGTCTGCTTGGTTGTTCGGGTAGAGGTAGTAAGTCTTTCGGCCATCGGCCTCCGTCACCATCGTCACATCAGGGGCGTAGAGAACATCTCCCACTTCACCTTCGTTCAGCGGGTTTCCCTCTGCGTCCAGCTTCGATTCGAAGATGACTCCGTCGTAGCGCCATCGGCGCAGGTCGTTCACCGGTGCCGACCACACCACCTGCTCGCGTCCGCAATATTCGGTCACCAGTGCATCGTGTGAGCCATAGATATAGACACGCATTTCGCCCGGACGGTCGGGGTCTTCGAAGATGTAAGGCTCTGCATCGGGGATGTATTCCCACAGGGGCAGGTAGGGGTTTGTGGCGGTGTAATCCCCTTCCGCCAAGGGTTTTGTTTCCTGCTTGCAACCGCAAGCCATCAAGGCAAGTACGGCCAGTGATGTGACAAGTGATTTCTTCATCGTTTTGTGGCATTATGGATTAATGATGGCGCAAATATACGAAAAGATTCTATCATTAACCGCAAATACACAATTCCATATAATGGAAATTGCTTATCTTTGTGGCAAAAATCAGCATTTGTATGAAAACAATGAAAAAACATCTGTTGGCACTTGCCATGATGAGCACGATAACCACCTGTTTGTTCGCCCAACAGGAGTGGGGAAAATGGGAGACTTGGGGAGAACAGGCCGACGGCACATTCCGTAACCCCATAATCCCCTCGGATTATAGCGATTTGGATTGCATCAAAGTGGGAGAAGACTACTATGCCATCTCCTCCACCATGCAGTATTCACCGGGTATGACGGTGTTGCACTCTACCGACCTTGTCAATTGGGAGATAGTGGGCAATGCCGTGTCCGACCTTACCCAGATAGGTCCAGCACTGAATTGGGACAAGATGGAGCGCTACGGACGCGGTGTGTGGGCAGGCACTATCCGCCATCACAATGGTCGTTTTTATGTCTTCTTCGGTGCACCTGACGAAGGTTTTTTTATGACTTCGGCCAAGCGGGCCGAAGGGCCTTGGGAACCTCTTACACCCCTGTTGCAAGAGGGCGGATGGGACGATTGCACCGCCATTTGGGACGAAAAGGGACGTGGCTATTTCCTCGGTACCTGCTTCAAGGACAATTACAAGACCTACATCTTCCCCATGGCCGACGATTGCAAAAGCATTGATTTCGACAAAAGGCGTCTGCTCAACGAAGGCAATCATCGCGAAGCTAGCAAACTTATCAAACACGGAAAATATTATTACCTGGTGTTCAGTGAGCACAAAGGTCATTTGGGGCGCTACGTGATGGCCAAGCGCGACAAGAAACTGACGGGCGACTTCAAGGAAGAACGCCAATTGCTCCTGCCCTGTCGCGAAGCCAACGAGCCCAACCAAGGAGGAATCATCGAGGGACCCGATGGCAACTGGTACTTCTTCACCCACCACGGCACGGGCGATTGGGGCGGACGCATAGCTAGCCTTCTGCCCGTAGAGTGGACAAACGACGGATGGCCCATGATGGGCGACCGTACAAAGGGCGAACCTGGCACCATGGTGTGGCAGATGACTATGCCCAAGGTGGAGGCGAAGAAACTCACCATCGGCCGGAGTGACGATTTCGATGACCAGACCCTCGCCCCCTGGTGGCAATGGAACTATCAGCCAAGAGAAGGGTATTGGTCGCTCACCGAGCGTCCCGGTTGGATGCGTCTGCGTGCCTATCGCCCGATAGAGACGAACAAGTTGCTGAAGGCAGGAAACACCCTTACGCAACGCGCTTTCCGCACGAAGGAGAGCAAGGTTATCGTCAAGATGGATTTGCAAGGCATGAGTCATGGCCAGCGGGCAGGTCTTGCCCATTTCGCTTCCAAGAGTGGTGCTTTGGGAGTGGTGTGCGAGGGAGACAGTTGCTTCATCGAGCTTCGCAACAACGACCAGACGCAACGCGGTGCGCACCTGTCCGGTCGCTACCTGTGGATAAAGTCTGAGTGGGGGCTTGATGGCCTTTCCCGTTTCTCCTTCAGTACCGATGGCGACAACTATACCCCCTTGGGCACCAGCCAACTCTCGTGGGGCTTCTATCGGGGAGACCGCATAGGCATCTACTGCTTCAACGATTTCTCCGACACGGGATATGT
>CAZTPB010000009.1:8326-25329 GCA_964614555.1 uncultured Bacteroides sp. | reverse complement strand
TTAAATAAAGATAAAAGGAATAACCAAACTGGTGTTATTTACAAAAAAGAATGTAACTTTACGTTTGTTGAACACAAAAAAAGGAACTATGGAACAAGTAAGGACTCCGTTGAATGCTGCACAGTTGGATTTTCTCCGATTGTTGGGATATATCAAAACAGAGGAAGAACTTGACGAATTGCGCCAAGTGGTGTGTGACTTCTATGCCCGCAAAATTGACGATGAAATGGATCAACTTTGGGCTGAAG
This sequence comes from uncultured Bacteroides sp., assembly GCA_964614555.1. Taxonomy (GTDB): domain Bacteria; phylum Bacteroidota; class Bacteroidia; order Bacteroidales; family Bacteroidaceae; genus Phocaeicola_A. Next base: position 25,081 of record CAZTPB010000009.1, on the reverse strand, counting down.
GGAAATGGGACAATGAAAAAAACGAAGCAGTACTGAAAGAACATCTTCGTACGCCCTATAAGTATGCAGAATAACAAGGTTGTACTTGATACTAACTGTCTGCTGGCCTCGCTGTCAAGACTGGGCAGTTCGTATCCCGTCTGGAAAAGTTTTCAAGAGGGGAAATATATTTTATGCGTAACAACAGAGATTCTTGCAGAGTACGAAGAGATAATCTCTCAGAAAACAACGCCTTCAATCGCCAAGCATGTGGTGGAATTGATACTGAAGAGTAAGAATGTTCAATTTGTTAACACCTATTTCCACTGGAATCTTATCACCGCAGACCCCGATGACAATAAGTTTGTGGATTGTGCTTTCGCTTCCAATGCCACTTACATAGTTTCCAATGACGTGCATTTTGATGTGCTCCGAAATGTTACTTTCCCCGAACTTATGGTTTTGAAATTAAAAGAGTTTATAGAACTGTTACGAGAAGAAGACTGACAAGTGGGAGGAAAGATTGTAATGTAATATAATGAATTACAAGGATGAAGAAAGGGATGCATCGCGCACCCTTTTTCTTTGTTCTTACTTCTGATATATCACAACTCCCCTGCGGCGGATGTGGTCAATCAGTTCGTCGCTCTTGAGCGAGGCGAACAGGGAAATGTCGAATTGATAGGGAAGGGACGATTCGGCAAGGGCGGACTGCAGTCGGATGATGTCGGTGCGCGAGAGGTGGTCGCCCGTCAGTGTGATGTCCACGTCGGAAAACGGCTTGTGGTTCCCCTTGGCTCGCGAGCCGTAGAGGATGACTTGCCGGATGTTCCCGTTAGCGCGGAACAACTCGTGCAGTTTTTGCAGTTCTGATTCTTGTAGTCCGTATGGCATGGGGTCAGAATAATGTGGGTTCGTTGTCGGCCAACTTCGACATGGTGCTTTCAAAGCGGATGAAGAGCGGATGATATTTGTGTACAATGGCTTCGTACACCTCTTCGGCCACCTCTTCGTCGTAGTTGTGCGAGGTCAGGTTGCGGTCTTCGATGGAGTCCATCCATGCCGCATCACTGATGAGTCCCATTTGCAGGGCTTGGCGGAAGGCATCCCTCGAACCGCGCACGTCGGTATATCCTTGGTACTCGGCATAGTCCTTCATTACCTTCCAGGCCAGTTCGTGGGTATATTCAAAACGTTGGATAAGTCCCTCTTTCAGGAGTTCGTCCACCTCCTTCACGCCCTTTGCCTGATTGGCTATGATGCCGATGGCCTGATTCAGTTTGACCAGTGCTTTGCGGAAGTTGCCGAATCGCTGCATCCATCGTATGTCCTTCTTCTCCATGTCGTATGATATGCTTATTGTTGGCAAAAGTACCGCTTTTGTTTCATAAAACCAACGATGTGCATAAGAAAAAACAGTCAGCTGATGGATTTCCATACTGCACGGATGGATTTCCATAGTGTACAGATGGACTTTCAGAGTGTACAGACGGGGGATGATTATCGCTTGTCGTCGTAGTAAATCGGGCGTTCACGGATGTAGTCAACCTTGGCTTGGCTTTCGGGCGAGAGTTCCCCGTTGATGTATTGCTCCATGATGAGTGCGCCGATGGGTACGCCGAAGGTGGCTCCGAAACCGCCGTTCTCGACATAGACGGCGACGGCTATCTGTGGGTTGTCCTTGGGGGCGAAGCCCATGAAGATGGAGTGGTCTTTGCCACGGTTCTGTGCCGTTCCCGTCTTGCCGCACACCTCGATACCGGGCAGGTTGGCGCCACGGCAAGTGCCGTTCAGCACGGCTTGGCGCATGCCTTCGACCACGATGTCGTAGTTCTTCTCGGAAGCCATGGTGTAGCGGCGGGTGGTATAGAGCGAGTCGAGCGGTTCGCCCTCAATCTCCTTCACCACGTGGGGCGTGATGAACCAGCCTCGGTTGGCTATCGTTGCTCCAAGGTTGGCAATCTGTAGGGGGGTGAGGTTCACCTCGCCCTGTCCGATGGAGATGCTGATGATGGTCATGCCGTTCCACGAGCCGCGGTAGGCTTTGTCGTAGAAGGCGGCGTTGGGGATGAGGCCACGCTTTTCGCCCGGCAGGTCAACGCCAAGGGGGTAGCCGAAGCCCATGGAGACCATGTAGTCGCGCCAGCGGTTCATGGCGTTCTGCACTGTGCCGTACTTCTTCTTGGCACCAATCATGTGGTAGAGCCCCCAACAGTAGAAGGCGTTGCACGAGGTGGCCAGCGAGGGTACGACGGGGATGGGCGAGCCATGGGCATGACAGCCCACGCGCAGGCCGCGGTGTACGAATCCGCCGTGGCAGGGATAGACGGTGTGTTCGTTGATGATGCCCTCTTCCAGAAAAGTGAGGGCCTGCGAGGTCTTGAAGGTGGACCCGGGCGGATAGGTGCCCATGATGGCGCGGTTGAGCAGGGGCTTCCATCCGTCGCGCGACAGTTCCAGGTGGTTGGCTCCACGCTGGCGTCCCACCATCAGGTGTGGGTCGAAGGAGGGGGCGCTGACCATGCAGAGTACCTCACCCGTCTGTGGCTCGATGGCCACGATGCTGCCGATTTTTCCCTCCAACAGGCGTTCGCCCAAGGCTTGCAGACGGATGTCGAGTCCCAGCCGCAGGTTCTTGCCGGGGGTGGAGGGTATGTCCATAGCTCCGTCCATGTAATTCCCTTGGATGCGGCCGTGTACATCGCGGAGCAGGATTTCGACACCTTTTTCACCTCGCAGCTGTTTTTCGTAAGATCGTTCGATACCCTGTTTGCCGATATAGTCACCGCGTCTGTAGTACTCATCTTGTTCGATATCCTTTTTGGATACCTCGGCGATATCACCCAACACGTGGGCTCCTACATCACAGGTGTATTGCCGGATGCTGCGCCGTTGGATATGGAATCCCGGGAAACGGAACAACTTTTCCTGGAACAGGGAAAATTCCTCTCCCGACAGCTGTGTGAGCAGTGTCTGATGGGTATAGCGCGAATATCCGGGATTGAGATTGCGGTTGCGCAAATCTTTCATGCGCTTGTCGAAATATTCACGCGTGATTCCCAAAGCATTACATAGGTCAAGTGTGTCAAGATTCTCTATTTCTCGTGGGATGAAGGTCACATCGTAGGCCGGTTGGTTATAGACGAGTAGGCTGTCATTGCGGTCATAGATGATCCCGCGGGAAGGGTATTGGGTCTTCTTCAGAAAGGCATTGCTGTCAGCATGCTGTTTGTATTCATCACTGACAATCTGTAAGGTGAACAACCGCAAGATATAAATGAGCACAATGCCGATGATGACACCGCCAATGACATACTTCCGTTTTTCCAGACTATAGTTGTTCATGCGCTTACTTTCTGATGCTTTCGACTGCTGCAATACAGATTGCTGTGAGCAGCGTGCTTCCCACAATTTTCAATGTCATGATGCCCGGATGGGCGAAAGAGAAGGTGACTAAGATGATGAGTACTGTCTGGTGAAGCAGCAGGCTGACGGTGGTGTAGCGCATGAAAGACCCGGTTCCCATATCGCGGAATCCTGGCACCATGTCATCGGAACTGTCGCGGGGAGCAAAGAGTTTGATGAAAGTGGGTCTTGTTAAAGCAAGCAGGGTAGTGGCTGCGGCATTTACTCCTGGTGTATTGGAGAATATATCTACGGCCAATCCTATGGCAAATCCCCAAAGCAACAAGGCATAGCGGGACATGTTTGCATTGAACTTCAGCAAGAGATAAATATAAAGGAAAGGAGTGGCATAGCCAAAGAAATGAATGTTGTTGAGTATCAATGCTTGAAGAAGTACTGATACCCACATCCAACCGAAGCGTTTGAGAAAAGTGAATAACATCGTCTGTCTTTATTTTCTTTCTTTGGTTATTTCTTCCAGTTTATCTTGTTCATCACCATACCCGTTGATGAGGACAAGGACGTTGTCCAAACAAGCAAAATTGGTGGAAAGCCTGATCCTTAACAGGTAGGACATACCGTCCGACGAATCGTCGATGTGCTCTACTGTGCCGACCATCAGTCCTTTGGGAAAGACCGCAGAATGTCCGCTGGTGACGATGGTGTCTCCTTGTTCGAACAAGGCGTGTCGGGGGACATCTTCAAGGTAAGCAAAACGGCTGTCTCCTTCTCGCCATTTCAGAAATCCGAAGTAATTGTTGTGCTTGAATTTGCAACTGATGCTTGACTTGCTGTTGAGCAATGAAATGACGAGTGAATAGTGTTCAGAGACCATATAGACGATACCAACCAGCCCGTTGCCGCAGATGACACCCATTTCAGGACGTATGCCGTCAGCTGTTCCTTTGTCGAGTGTCAAGTAATTGTCGCGGTTGTTCAAAGAGTTGTTGATGACATTGGCTGATACCGTACGGTAGGTTTCTTTCTGCCGCAGCTCTGTCAATGATTGTATGAGCGTACTGTCTTCAGTCGTCAGTCTGCGCAAAGCCTTTCTCAGCAATTCATTTTCAGTCTCCAAAGTCAGATTGTGCCGTACCAGTTCTTCGTTGACACCTTTCAACATGAAGAAAGAGGATACTTCGGCTGAGAAAGCATGAATTTGTCCTGCTATCCGGTTGGCTGAAGTAAATGCAATGCTTCCTTGATAGTTGTTGAATCGGAAAAGGAGCAGCAAACTGATGCATTCCAGTACAACGAACAGCAACCAATAACCGTATTTGAACAGAAAATCCAATAAGTTCCGCATAGCTTCATTTACCATTTACCATTTACCATTTACCATTTATGTGCGGTACATTGAATAGTACGTAGTAAAAATGGCAAATTGCAAATGAACTCATCTCATTAGATATGCGACGTTTTCTTCGGCCTTCTTCAGGGCAATGCCTGTGCCTCGTGCCACGCTGTGCAAAGGATCTTCGGCTATATGGAATTGGATGTTGATTTTGTCCGTCAGTCGTTTGCCCAATCCGCGCAGGAGAGCACCGCCACCGGCCAACCAAATTCCGTTTTTCACGATGTCTGCATACAGTTCGGGGGGCGTCTTTTCCAACGCATTGAGGATGGCTGTTTCGATTTTTGCCACGGTTTTGTCAATGCAATGTGCAATTTCCTGATAGCAGACCGGCACTTCCATAGGGAGAGCTGTCACTTTGTTCGGGCCATATACCACGTAGTCTTCTGGAGCCTCTTCGCCCAAATCTGTAAGGGCGGAACCTACGTGAATCTTGATGCGTTCGGCCATACGTTCACTGACTTTTACATTGTGTTGGCGGCTCATATACTCTTGGATGTCTGCAGTAAGGTCGTCGCCGGCTGTACGGATGGAATTGTTGGAAACGATGCCTCCCAATGAAATGACAGCAATTTCAGTAGAGCCTCCACCTATATCTACAATCATGTTGCCTTCGGGGGCTTCTACATCAATGCCGACACCAATGGCAGCAGCCATCGGTTCAAAAATGAGGTAAACATCGCGTCCGCCTGCATGTTCTGCCGAATCGCGTACGGCACGCAATTCCACTTCTGTACTTCCGGAAGGGACTCCGATGACCATACGTAGGGAGGGAGAAAAGAGACGGTGTCCTTTGTTGACCATTTTGATGAGGCCGCGCATCATCTGCTCGCATGCATAGAAGTCGGCTATCACTCCGTCGCGCAGCGGGCGGACAGTCTTGATACTGTCGTTGGTCTTTTCATACATCATCTTGGCCTTGGTTCCCACGGCTAACATCTTGTTAGAGTTACGGTCAAGAGCTACGACGGAGGGCTCATCGACAACTATCTTGCCATTGCTGATGATGATGGTGTTGGCTGTGCCAAGATCCATCGCTATGTTTTGTGTGAAAGAGAATAATCCCATGTCTTTTAATTATGAATTGTGAATTATGAATTGTGAACTATGAGAGACTTGCAACGGATGCACGAACCCATAATTCAGAATTCATAATTCAGAATTAAATTTTAGTGTTTGAAATGACGGAATCCTGTGATGACCATTGCCATGTCGTGCTCGTTGCAGTATTGGAATGACAATTCATCTTTCACAGAACCGCCCGGTTGGATAACGGCTGTAATACCCTCGTTGCCCGCAATCTCCACACAGTCGGGGAAGGGGAAGAATGCATCGCTGGCCATGACTGCACCTTGGAGGTCGAAACCAAATCCTTTAGCCTTTTCAATGGCGTGTTTCAAGGCATCTACACGTGATGTCTGCCCTACGCCGCTGGCGCAAAGTTGTTTGTTTTTCGCCAGTACGATGGCATTACTCTTGCTATTCTTGACAATCTTGTTGGCGAAGAGCATGTCCTCTATCTCCTGTGCGGTGGCCAACTTGTCAGTCACGGGCTTCAAGTCTTCCGGTGTCTCGGTCTTCAAATCTCTGTCTTGTACGAGCACTCCATTCAATACAGAACGGTATTGTTTCTTGGGCAATTGGGCACCTTCCTTGCGGACAAGGATGATGCGGTTTTTCTTTTGTCCGAGAATCTCCAACGCATCCACATCATAGTCGGGAGCAATGATTATCTCAAAGAAAATCTTGTTAACCTCTTCAGCTGTAGCTTTGTCAATAACGGCATTGGTAATCAGAACACCACCGAAAGCAGATACGGGGTCGCCGGCAAGGGCATCTTTCCAAGCATCTACCAATACGGGGCGCGAAGCCAGACCACATGCATTGTTATGCTTCAGAATGGCGAAAGTCACTTCGTCGAATTCGTCGATCAAATCTACTGCCGCATTAATGTCCAACAGGTTATTGTATGAAATCTCTTTGCCGTGAATCTGGTCGAACATTGCTTCAAAGTCGCCAAAGAAAGCACCTTGTTGGTGGGGGTTCTCACCATAACGGAGTGATTTGGGAGATTCCAACGCTGCTCGGAATGCGGAACCGTTTTCGCCATCGAAATAATTGAAAATGGCTGAGTCATAGTGTGAAGAGACGGCAAAAGCCTCTTTTGCAAACCAACGGCGTTCTTCCAATGTAGTCTCTGCACCGCGGTCGTTCAGGATATCTGCCAATGGCTGATACTGTGCTTTGCAGGCTACAATAACCACATCCTTGAAGTTCTTGGCTCCTGCACGGATGAGCGAGATGCCACCTATGTCAATCTTCTCAATGATGGCAGGCTCTTCGGCACCCGATGCTACAGTGTCCTCAAATGGATAGAGGTCAACGATAACGAGATCTATTTCAGGGATTTCATATTGTGCAATCTGCTGAATGTCTTCGTCGAGGTGGCGACGGCATAGGATTCCACCGAATACTTTGGGGTGGAGAGTCTTCACACGTCCTCCTAAGATGGAAGGATATGAAGTCAGGTCTTCCACTGCTTGGCAGGGGTAACCTAATGATTCGATAAACTGACGGGTACCTCCGGTAGAGAGGAATTGTACACCTTCTTCATGAAGCTTGGTAATAATTTCATCCAAACCTTCTTTGTGGTAAACCGATACGAGAGCGGTCTTGATTCTTTTCGTTTCAGACATTGATATGATGAATTAAATATTTGCAGCAAATGTAGCGATTTTCGGGCTAACATCAGACATCTCAAAGCCTGAAAAATGAATATTTTGTTATTTTAACGGATATGTAAAGGTGATATTTCCAGAATCAATGCAAAAATGGCCTCCAAAGTGCTCTATAAAGAGTTGGGCTATCTGCAACCGGATGGAGCCCAATGAATCTTTGCTTGTATTGTCCAATATGGGTGCATGATAAATTTTGATATGCGCAGTTTTGTGGTTTTCTTTACAAATAGAGAGATGGATGCGGGATTCTTCTACCCTGTCTTTGGAGATTGCACCGGCAGGTTTTTGTAGCATACCTGAGATTATTTGTGTCAGACGGGATACATCGGTATGCACCCGATCATGGCCGGGAGCAATGCTGTTGCTGAAACCTATGCGTCGTTTGTTGTCGTTATGCAGGCAAATGATGCTCACGGCATCCTGACAAATTTGTCCGAGGCTATAATCCGAGAGCTCATATTTCATCATTCCTGATTCTAATCGTGATAGGTCAAGTACTGCATTGACCAGTTGTTGCAGTTCTTGCGAATTGCTTTGGATGCTTTCGGATATGGAATGCAGATCTTCTGCTTCTATCAATTCTGGGTTTTCAGCTAAAATCTCAGAAAATCCCATAACGGTATTCAGTGGTGTGCGTATTTTGTAGCTGACCTCTTTCAGGAAACGCGCTTTGGCCGTGTTGATGTCTTCTGTATTTTCAAGCAACAGGCGTGTCTGTTCCTGATTTCTCCGTAGTTTTTTATAAATGTTTTGAGATTTATAGATGATGAAGACGAGGAAAAATATACATCCGGTTACACCAATCAATAATCCGCTGTAAAAGAGGCTTTTCTGTTTGTTGTGCCTTGTCTGTACAGCTTTGTTCTGAAACGAGTTGCTCAGTTGGTTGATATACTCGTGGTATGTGGTTGATTTTTCCCTTTTTTGTTCTTCTAGTTGGGTGTGGTAAAAATCAAGTTGTTCGTCTGTTGAAAGCTTGTCCAGCGAGTCCGTTTGGGCGAGACTTGTGGTAGCGATGTTCCAACCGGCAAAGATTAGCAATAGATGATAAATCGTCTTCATATGTCGTGTGTTTGTGGTATAGGATGTGAGAATACGAAACGTGCCCCTGTCGTGTATGTTGCATCTATCCAGATGTTGCCGCCTAAGCGTTGGATGATGGATTGGCAGATGGAGAGTCCCAAACCGGTGCCACTGACTTGTTCGTGCAGTTTCTCGAAGCGGGAAAATACTCTTTCCTGCTTTTCCAATGGGATGCCGCATCCTGTGTCTGTTACGGAGAATATGGCATTACTGTGTTCTTTGTCAATGCTGATTTCCAATGTGATGGAACCTTCTTTAGTGAATTTGGTGGCATTCACCAACAAATTGATCAGCAATTGTCGCAGGCGGTTTTCATCTGTATAAAGTATCAATTCATCCAATGTCGTTTGGAAACGGATGGCTGCGTTGCTTGTATGTTTGATGCTTTGCAACATGTTGATAATCGATCGCCCGACTGCTATGACATCGGCTTCTTTGAAACTGAAATTCATTTTTTCGATATCGAGATTGGACAGGTCAAGTACATCATCCAACAACTTGAGTAGCAGCATGGAATTCTCACGGATGATTTTGTTGCATTCACTCCGCATCTCTTTGTCCATATCCGGTTGTGAAATCAGAATTTCAGAGAAACCTGAAATGGCATTCAGCGGTGTACGTATCTCATGGCTCATATTGGAGAGGAAAAGACTCTTGGCTTGAATGCTTTCTTCTGCTCTTTTTTTGGCCATAGCCAATTGTTTGGTGGAACGTTTCAACTTACGGTTGGCATATATGAGGAACACAGTGCCCAAAGTGATGATGCAAAGTGCCACAATACCATATTTCAAAGCATTTTGCAATAGTTCCTGTCTTGATTGCCAAAGTTTGAAATTCAACTCGTCGGTCTGAAGCTCTTTCTTTAGGAGAACTTGTTGCCTGTTAAAGCTGATTGTGGCTAATGAATCTTGCAATGCCAATGCTTTGCGGAAGTATTGTATAGCTTTTGCCTTTTCTCCTGAAGCTTCTGATATGCGGCCGGCTCGTTCGTAGCCGTTGACTTCCCATTGCCTGTTTTTCAGTTTTTGGCATTCATTGATATATGCTTGTGCATGGTAGTTTGCTTGTGGATAATCTTGTATGGTTGTGTAATAGTTGCGTTTTAGCAAATGCCTGATAGCTTCATAGCCGTATGAATAGCGGAACTGCTGATTTGAGTCATAGGCATCTATTAACTGTTTGCTCTTTTCCTTTGTCCCAGTGTAAAGGTAAAAGAGGGTCTGCCAGGCATGGTAGCGTATTTGTATGTTCAGCGGAAGGTCTTTTTCCCCGTCTGCCGCGTTCAGCCGTTCGATTTTGTCGATCTTCAACAGGGCTTGTTCGAAGTTTTTCCGGATAATATCCAACTCTAGTTCATGCAGATAAATACGTGTCAGTAGAATACGGTTTCTCTTTAATCCGTTGGTTGCATCATGCAGTCTGTCATGAGCTTTGTCAAATAGGTTCAGTTCGGTGTCGATGTTTGATAAAGTGAGAAAGTAAATGCTGTTATCATATTCATTTTCTGCCAAATCCAACAGTTTTCGGGCTTCGTTGAATGCTAAGGCATAATGTCCGTTTTGAATGTATAGGTCGGACATGATATGTCGCAACATGACTCGATTGGAGTTGTCCCCTTGACGGACGCATAGTAGGTCAATGCTGTCAAATTTCATCTGTATATCTTGGATGTCGTATTGTCTTGGTAGAAAAAACAAACTGTCATCCAATGCTATCAGCTGGTCGCTGCGGGAAAGGTTGGTTTCTTCCCGTGTGCAGGCCATTAGGAGAATGCAAAGCAGGATGTATATGGGTGTGCTATTTTTGTAATGACGTAAATGTTTCATGGTCATTTGATATCAAAAGATACTGTAGTCTGTAGCTTTGACTTTGCGGGTGAAATCAGAGAGCAGTCCGGCTTCCATATCACCGAGTTCGTATTCTTTGTAGGCATCGGCTATGATGAGTTTTTTCCATGCTTCTAAAGCTTGTGGGGCAGAGGCTTGCATTTCTCCGGAACAAAATCTTGCACCGTAATGACGGGCGAGCATAGTGGCCCCCCATTGCTGCATCTGTTTGGCATATTGCAGGTTGATGGCCGTTGCATTGGGCAGTAGATTGGGCTGCTCGTTACTTTTGGGCAGATGTTCCGCTACAAGGGGAAGTCCGGCAACGTCCATCCAATGCCATTGGTCTGTTTCATCATGAATGTCCTTTGTGGGGCTGATCTTTCCTGCAAACAGGCGGATTGCCAATTCATATCGGTCTAACCCTTTCAGAAGAGCACGACGGCTGATGAAGGTTCTGTTATAGGTATATTCCTCTGCCTCTTTTCCTTGTTCCCGTTGCAAATTCTCCAAGACTTCTATTCCTTTGAATACAGATTGCATCACCCAAGGTGAAAGAAAGTCATATTCTCCCGTATAGTCTGTTTTTCCACGTTGTTTCCATTTGAGTATATCACGGAAAGTGCCGGCCGTGCCCAAGTTTATGCCTGGTGCGACATATACCTTTTCTCCTTCAGCGATGACGTAAGAAAATGGTAAGGCGGAAAGGTCAGGATGTGTTTTCACTTTACCCATTATCATGGTAAAAGGAGCTGTCTGCATCGGCCAAAGGATATGGCATCCTGAAGCCGTTTTCGAACCGCGTGCAAGTGTACCGTGGTGTATAGGTCCCAGTTTGTAAGCATGATTGCTTTGGTTGGTGTTTGACCCGGCATTGTAGAACGAGAATTCTCCACCAATGAGCAATGTTGACTTGTGATGACTGACAGTGTGGGGACCGGCAAAGACAGCACACGCCTCGCCGCAGAATAGTTCACAATGATGGCTGAAATAACAGTTTTCGGCCATGAACCCTTTGCCTATTTTACAATCATTGGTCGTGATGACATGATACAGTTTCACTCCGTCCGTCACCCGGGTGCGAGGCCCGATGCTGAAAGTACGGGCAATCACCAGTGTGCCTATGTGACTTTCTTCGTGCAGGATGCCGTTCTCTAAGTGGGCGGCTCCATCGATTGTAACGTTTGGTGCGATGTTTACATTACGTATTGTACCACTGTTGCGTATGACGCTTCCGGATCCTATTCTATGATTGGTGGTGTTATTCTCAGCCGGTATATATGGACGTACCCTGTATTGCGGGTAATGCAATTCCAGCCAATCAATGTATTCATTGTGTATCTGTTTGAAAGGGATGTTTATACTGCCGGCTTCATTTCCCACGGTAACCCCTTCGTTGAAGAAATCTCCGGGCCAGACTGTATCAGCCACCAATTCGTTGACCCGACAGACGGTTGTGCAGTCACCGATAGTATAGTTCTCAATCAGTCCCACATGATCGAGGTGCACCTCCTTGCCTATCTCTACTTTTCCGTTGAAAGAGGTGTGGTACACATGGGCGGTGGTGAAATCTTCATGGACATGAATACTTTCCCAGTTCCTGGCTGTGCATCCCTGTCGTTCAAGCAACTCGATTTCTTGTAAAGTCAGTGCTCTCATTGCTGTTCCTCCGTGTCGTAGGTTTGGTAAAGGAAATCGTTGTATGGGTACTTTTGTACGTGCAGTTCTCTTACCTTATTATATATAAGTGTCTTCATCTCCTCCAGATGCGTCCGTTCGCGGGCGGAAATAAAGATACAGTTATCGTTCATTTTGGCCATCCAGGTCTGCATCAGTTCGGGCAAGGTGATGTTTTCTTTTGTGCGTGGTGTCAAGTCGTCTTCCTCTTTTTCTATGTAAGTGTAGGCATCTGTTTTGTTGAATATGACCATGCTCGGTTTGTCACTGCACCCGAGGTCGCCCAATGTACGTTCTACCACTTGAATTTGCTCTTCAAAATCAGGGTGTGAAATATCTACAATGTGTAGCAACAAGTCTGCTTCGCGTACTTCGTCCAATGTGCTTTTGAAGGACTCTACCAGTTCCGTCGGCAATTTGCGGATGAATCCCACAGTGTCGCTGAGCAAGAAAGGCAAGTTGTCAATGATGACCTTACGTACGGTAGTGTCTAATGTGGCGAAAAGTTTGTTTTCTGCAAACACTTCACTTTTGGCCAATAAGTTCATGATTGTGGATTTCCCTACGTTGGTATATCCCACTAACGCTACACGAATAAGGCGTCCGCGATTCTTTCGCTGCGTGGTTTTCTGTTTGTCTATTTCAGCCAATTGTTGTTTCAACAAAGCCATACGGTTCAAGATGATACGGCGATCCATTTCCAACTGGGTCTCACCCGGTCCGCGAAGTCCCACTGAACCGCCCTTCCCGCTTCCGGAACCGCCGCCTTGTCGTTCAAGGTGTGTCCAAAGGCGTTGCAAACGGGGAAGCATATAGCGATTTTGTGCCAATTCAACTTGTGTTTTTGCATGGGCGGTTTGTGCTCTCATGGCAAAAATGTCCAAAATGAGCGAGGTCCGGTCCAATATCTTGATTTGCAGTTCCTTTTCAATATTCCTCATCTGTTTGGCTGACAATTCATCATCAAAGATGACCATACCGACTTCGCGTTCGGCCTCTGCCTCTTGGAGTATGTATTCTTTTATTTCCTGTAGTTTGCCTTTTCCTACGTAAGTCACAGAACTGGCTCCATCCAATTTCTGTGTGAAGCGTTTCACCGTTTTGGCTCCGGCTGTTTCGGCCAGGAATTCCAGTTCGTCAAGATATTCGTTCGTTTTCCGCTCATTTTGTGTGGGGGTAATGAGAGCCACCAGAATAGCGGTTTCTGTTTGAGCTTCTGATATTACAAATTCTTTCATTCAATTCTAATGCTAATGTCTGCAAAGATAGTGTATGGTGAAAGAATAACCAAACAACTTGGCTTAAATTTTATTATTTTGCAACCTGAATATATCCAAGGATACTGTTGTGAGTTGTTATTTTACGAAGATTTTTGTAGCGACAGTAGCATTTCCTACAGTTAGCCGGCAAATGTAAAGGCCGGTGGGCAGTTGTCCGCATGGGAGGGACACTCGGTGTGTGCCGGCGGGTGTATCTTTTTCACTTATCGGATGGCAGATGGCTTGTCCCTGCAGATTGAATATTGTCATTGACACTTTTGCATTCGACAGGGTGGTATATTTCAATACGATTGCTTCTTTTTTGTTGTAGCTTACTTGCAGTTTCGGACGTTGCATAGCTTGTATTGCCATACTGTTACTTTCCTGTGTATGTATTGCAAAATGTTGTTCGCGTATGGCACTCCATTGCTTGTTCCGGCAGGCTATGACTTTTAGAGTGAAAGAACTGTCTGCTGTGATTTCTCCTCCTTCGTATCGGATGGCACTGTCGTTGGTCTTTCCTGTTGGACTTTCTGCCCACGATACTGGAGCATTGCCGTCAGTGGTATAATAAATCTCCCCATCTCCGGTCAGCGTCAGTCCTTCTTCCACATCGATAGTGTCTATCCCGACAGCCGGTTCATTTCTGTATAGGATTGTAGGAGCCTCTATTTCAGGAAACCATCCTTTTTCCTTTAGTTGCGAAACAAATACAGTTGTACGTTCTGGAAAATACTCTTCGATGAGGAATGTCCGTTGTTTATCATAGTGTTCTTCCTTGGTGTATAGTGCTCCTTTCTTGGTATATGGATGTACATCGCGTCTGTAATCTCCCCACCTTGCTTGTTCGCAATAGAGGGCTGTATCAATGATTGCGTCCAATGCCAGCCAACGGTCAGCACTGCGTTGTGAGGTCAGTATGCCATTGTCGAAGCAGTGTTTTTGCACCTTGTCCATGAAATGTCGTTTGAACGCGATGTTCCCCATCAGTTTGTGGAAGAGGTAGGTAGGGCTTAGCTTTGTCTTCTTGCTGAGGATATCCCTGTCAAGCTCTTTCAGTATGTGCTCACTGTCCCAGCAGATGAAATGAAATCCTTTGTCATTCAATGAGTGGTTTCGTACGGCTAACCAATTGTGGCTGTCCCAATCTGTATTTCCTCCATAATAGTTTATCAGCATATAGTCGATGAAATTATCAACATCAAGCAATGGTATGCATTCAGAGGCCTTTTCTCCCAATTGGTTGAGTCCTTGCATGCGGTAGTATGTTTCCATGTCTTCAGCTTCCTCAGCCAAGGCAAAAAGTTCGTTCCACTTTTCCATGCTGCCGGCATCGGCCATTACCACGTGGCTTGTTCCATATTCTTCCACCTTTATGACATCGTAGTCTCCTTTGTCCCCGCCCAAATGGGCTTCGCAAAAATCGTCATCGATGCGTTCTGTGGGATTATACATACCCCAATACAGCCCATTGATGAAAAGATGTGCATAGATGCCATTAGTGGTCAGATGTCCCATCTCCTTTTGAGTTCGTTTGGCCCACATATCGCGACTGTAAACAGCGATTTCTCGTTGGCTGTTTTCTTGGTGATGCCATGAGTTGCAGAAAGCTGTGCGTAAAACCACAGCATTGAAGTTTGATGGCTCTTCTTCACCGAACAACGGGTATTTCAGTTTCTTGGGGCCAAATTCTTTGCGGAAGACCAGTCGGAAGGAATGTTTGGGACTTTTTTCAGGTAACCGGCTATGTCCCCCGTGGATTTTTATACCACAGTCGATTTGTAGGTCATGTTTTCCTTGCATATCGAAAAGTTCGAATGATGCAGCTCTTTCCCAATCTCGTCCGGGTTGGCCGCTTCCCGAAGGCGCCCCTGTGTAAATGTAGATACCTCCGGTGGTTTCGTCTTCTTCCGGATTGAACAGATGTCCAGGGGCAGTCACGATAGAGACAATGGGCAGAGAATGGAACCCTTTTTTCAGCAAATTGCAGAATTTTTCATCGGCTGTCATTTCCGGATCCATTTCATAATCAGCCACGGCTCGGCCGGAGCGTGTGGCATATTTTCCCCATTCAGAAGGATAGCCTGTCGGATTATTGCTTTGGCTCATTACATCATCGAGAAAAATATAGGTGGCGGTCACTGGGGGACTGGAAAAGCCTGTAGTGTCAACCGCTATTGCTCTGATGATGCTGGTTTTGGTGATGGTTAATGGTGCTGTATAGATTGTTCCGTCTTCTGTTGTAGGCTGTTCGCCGTTGTTGGTGTAATAGATGGTGGCTGTAGCGTCCTCGCAGGTTATCTTCAAGCTGAATGGGCTTTCGTATACACCGTGTGGCACACTTAGTGTCGGGAGTATGTTTTGTGCCGATAGTGTGAGCAGGCAGAGGCAAAACATGACAAGCGATGGTACCTTTTTTTTCATGTTGGTTCTTTTCAGGTTTGATGCGCTGCAAATATACAAAGAATAAATAGGTCTGCCAATATATAGCGCGATAAAGACTTAATTTTTCACTTTCCTCCGATATAGAGGAATATCATACCTAAGAGGACGAGCAGGAGGTCGATGGCTTTGCTTCGTAGATTCTTTTCGCGGAAGAGCATGGCGCCGCACAAGAAGGAGACGATGACGCTACCACGGCGCACCATGGAGACGATGGAGATCATGGCTCCGTCGAGGCTCAAGGCGTAGAAATAGACGAAGTCTGCCGCCGAGAGGAAGATGGAGATAAGGATGATACACCAGTGCCAATGAAAGGGGGTGGTGCTCTTGCGATTGGGGTACCAGAGGAGCATCATGACGGTGCCCATCATGAAGAGTTGGTAGATGTTGTACCACGATTGTACCACCATGCGGTCGAGCCCAAGGCCACCATCGGCCACGGGTGCCATCAGGTATTTGTCATACAATCCGCTGACGGCTCCTAATACAGAGGCCAGCACTACGAAGTATATCCACTTGTCGTGCTTGAAGTCGATGCCTTCCTTCTTGCCGCTTCGGCTCAACATGAAGAAGGAGATGATGGCCAGTATCACACCCACCCACTGATAGGGGTTGAGGCGTTCGCCGAAGATGAGTAGGGCACCCACGAGTACCATCACCGGTCGTGTGGCATTGATAGGTCCTACGATGGTGAGTGGCAGATGCTTCATGCCGAAATAGCCGAAGATCCACGAGGAGAGGACGATGAGCGACTTCAGCACCACGTATCGGTGAACATCCCATCCGGCGGTGGGCACGTAGAAGATGGTATCCTCCAAGGCGCTTCCCTCTCTCAGAGAGAAGAGGATGAAGGG
This sequence comes from uncultured Bacteroides sp., assembly GCA_964614555.1. GTDB lineage: Bacteria > Bacteroidota > Bacteroidia > Bacteroidales > Bacteroidaceae > Phocaeicola_A. The sequence goes on along the minus strand of CAZTPB010000009.1, from coordinate 8,464 downwards.
GAGAAATATCAGACTGGAGAACAATGTGTTGAGGAAAAGTACAGGTATCACCGCATTCTCCTTCAGCGATTGTTTCTTGAACACATCATAAAATCCCAGCAATGTGGCCGAGAGAAAAGCTAATCCTAACCAGAGCAC
>CAZTPB010000009.1:0-8226 GCA_964614555.1 uncultured Bacteroides sp. | reverse complement strand
CATCATAAAATCCCAGCAATGTGGCCGAGAGAAAAGCTAATCCTAACCAGAGCACTTTTGAATTTTATTTGCGATTTGATTATTTACTATTTACGATTTATTTTCGATTTAGTGATTTGGCGATACTTCTGAGATCCCTCGGCTTCGCTCGGGATGACAGGAGACCGTCCGTGCCGCATGGCCCGCCTTCATTCTTTCATTCTTTAATTATTAATTCCTCCGAATACCCCACATCCTCCAAGAAGAGTGCGTGTCCGGGTGCCGAGGTGCCAGCTTTGCCCCGATCCTTTTGTTCGATGACTTGGCGGAAACCTTCGATGGAGAGTTTGCCGCGTCCCACCTCGAAAAGGGTGCCTACGATGGCACGTACCATGTTGCGCAAAAAGCGGTCGGCTTGGATGGTGAACACCCACTCCGTCTCGCTCGTCTGCTCCCATCGGGCGTGCATGATGCGGCAATTGTTTGTTTTCACATCGGTGTGCAACTTGCTGAAGCTGGTGAAGTCCGTGTATTCGAAGAGTGTTTCTGCCGCGCGGTTCATGGCCTCGAAATCGAGCGGTTTGCCTATGATGCGGCACATGTATTGCCGGTTGAAGGGAGTCTTTCGTGTGGTCACGTAGTAGCGGTAGGTGCGGTAGGTGGCATCGAAGCGAGCGTGCGCATCGGGCTTCACCTCGCATACCTTGTACACACTGATGTCGGGTGGGAGTATGCGGTTCAACTTTTCGGTCACGGCCATGGTGTCGAGTGGTGTCTCCCAGTCAAAGTGAGCCACCATCATGCGGGCATGCACCCCTGCATCGGTGCGGCCGGCACCTGTCACCTCCACCTTCTGCCGGAGGAATGTCTCCAACGCCTCCATCAGGGTCTGTTGCACGCTCTTTCCGTTCGGTTGGATTTGCCATCCGTGATAATTGGTGCCGTCGTAGGCCAGATAGATGAAATACCTGTTCATGAATTATCTTGCCGTGATGTGGAAGCAACCTTGTTTCAGTTCATATTTCACGTAGCAATCGCCCTGCTTTTTCAGGTCGCGTAGCACTTCGGCCAACACCATCTTCAGGGTGTCTTCTCTGACGGGTTGAAGGGGGTATCCGTCGGGGTCTGGCACCTGCTCAAAGCGCTTGTAGCTGATGTCGAAAGTGGTGCCATAGCGGTGGGCAGATTTGTCCGAGGCATTCACATTTCCTCGTCGCAGACGCTTCACGTCGTGGTCGGTTCTCAATATCGATGTGGCAATAATCTTGTAGGGATTCAAACCCTTATTCTCCAGCGAGTCGAGGAAGTTCTTGCCCACGTTGTTCAACAGGTCGTGTGCCTTGGGCACCAGGTAGGGGATAGAGTGGGTGAGCGAGTCGAGCTTGTAGTTGTCACATGTCTTCACAAGGTCCAGTTTGCGCACCATCTGCTTGGCTGCTTCCCGGTCGGCCACGGGTTTCACCCCGATGGCCCGTGCGGCCTCCAGGTGTGTGTCGTTCAAGTCGTTGAATGCTCGTTTGTAACTTACTACACCGCGTATGTTTCGTGGGTTGTTCATTTTCATGGGTTTTTCACCCTGACAAGCCTCGAACGAGGCGATGGTCATCAGTGCACATGCCCCGATGAGTGTGTATTTGAGTAGTCTTTTCATGTCATATTGTGAATTATGCGAGCAAAGATACTTATTTTATGCGTAACTATGCATACCCCCCAAGAAAAAGTTTACCCCGAAGTAGGTAATCAATACCGCGAGGAAGGCAAGGATAAGGTAGATGTGGAAGAATTTCGGACGTTTGAACCACGGCAAGGAAGCCGCGTGCAGAGGGAGGGCATAGATGAGCATGGTGATGAGTGCCCACACCTCTTTGGGGTCCCATCCCCAATAGCGTCCCCACGACACGTTGGCCCATACGGCACCGATGAAAATTCCTGCCGTCAGTAGGAATACGGCCGGATAGAGCATCAGGCGGCTATATGTCATCAGCCTTTCTGCCTCGCGTGGCACACAGAGTGCCCACACACCGTTCAGCAGGATAAAGGCAAACAGGGCATATGACATCATGATGACCGACACGTGGAGGCTCAACCACGGTGATACGAGCACGGGCATCAACGGGGTAATCTGCGGATTCATTTGTCCCAAGTATGATACCAATAAGGTGAAACCCGAGAGCAGGAAGCCGAAAGCTGTAGCCGGGCGGAAGCGTCGGGTCATGCAGAGGGCAAGCCCCATGATGCAGAGGGCAAGGAAGAGCATCGTCTCGTATCCGTTGCTCAAGGGTACTCGTCCGCCTATGTACCATCGGAGCAGGTAGCCCGTGAGGGCGAAGAGGAAGGCGGACCCCATCCCGACCTTCCCCAAGGGGAAGGAGTAAATACTCCCACAATGACGAGCAAAACATTTTACTCCCCTCCCTTGTGGAGGGGTATGGGGGAGGGTCTGCCATAGTAAAAGTATCCCCATTGTCAGGTTGAACATGAAAAGAATCTTCGTGAAAGGGATACTATTGTATAGCAATTCCGCTTTCAGCTTGGCTTTGCTCAGTGGCTCCACACTCCCGTCCGTGGGGATAGGGCGGATAAGGGTGCCGTTTTGCAACATCATCACCAAGGCCACTTTTTCGTCCGTCTCGGTGATGGCTTTTTGTAGGGGTGAAGGTTTCTTGCTTGGGCCTCCGGATGATGCTTCACGCATAATCCTTGTCAATTTGTAAGTCGTCTGCTTGTCAAACTCAAACAGGTCCACCATTCGGGCATAGTTTCCTTCTATGCCCAACTTATGTCGAAGCTCTCCGCTTTTTATCTTGATGGCCGGCACGTAGGCCCACTCTTCGGGATAGCGTTGCCAACTGAGGAGAATCTGCTCGGGGGTGAGGCCGCTGAACGAATCCTTGCCGTAGAGCTTTCGTACAAAGTCACGCGCAAGGGTGTTCAGGGGTACCACGCGGTCGTGGTAAATCACCTGCATCTCTTTCTTTTTCTCTGCCTCTTCCATTGGAATGAAGGATAGCGGCTTCGTGCCTTGGGCAAAGGCCGTGCCAGCAAGGGCTATAAGAGCTACGAGCAACGAGTTACGGGCTACGAGTGATTTCCTGTTTTCCTGAACACAGAGACACGGAGACACAGAGTCTTTGATTCCTTCATTATTCATTATTAATTCCTCCGTGCCGTGCTCACTCGTAGCTCGTAGCTCATCATTCGTAGCTCGTAGCTCATCACTCGTAGCTGATTCACTCGTAGCTTTTCTCAGAAGTCTTCTGAAGCCTCCGTGCGGATGCACCATCATCCCTATCATGGCGATGAGCAACAGGAGGTAGCCCGTATAGGTGAGGCCCGTCCCCCACGGGTCGTAGTTCACGCTCAGCCAGGTGCCCCGCTTGTCATCGTCGTAGGAGGATTGGTAGAAGCGGTAGCCCTCATGGTCGAGAGTGTTGTTCATGGAGATTGTAAAGAACAGACCCTCCCCCTTACCCCTCCCAAGGGAAGGGAGTGAAATGTTCTGCTTGTCATTGTAGGAGGGGTATCTATTCCTTCCCTTTGGGGAAGGCTGGGGATGGGGGCTGGCAATCTTCACTCTGCTCACATAATCTGCCGGAGCGTCCGTCCCCGGATAGTAGTCGATATAAAATGTGTCGAGTTCGAGTGCAAAGGGAAGGTCGCGCACCATCCGCGTCTCCTCCTCGATGTATTGGAACGAGTGCTCGCCCATACGCAGGTGCATGACTCCTTTACTGCTTGTCAGGTACGTGGTCAGTGCTCCTGCCAGTATCACTATGAAGGAAAGGTGCAGGAGGGCTTTGGGCCAAACCTGCCACAGCTGCTTTTTGCAAATAGCCACCAGCAGCAACACCCCCATCACTCCCCAAAGCACCACGAAGGGAATCGAGTGATAGACGTGCTCCGCCACAAAAGCCGTGCCTTGTGAATGTTCGAGCAGTGTGGCCACAGCCAGCACCACGGTGAGCAGCAGGTAAAGGATGAGGGTCAGGAGTTTCAATAGTCTGTTCATTTTTACTATAGAGCTTAAGTATAATTCAGCCACGCTTAAGAGTTGTTGGACGATGCTTAAGCGTGGCTGGATATCTCTTAAGAGTTAGTTTGCTGACGCTTAAGAGTTACGAACTTATCTCTTAAGAGATTTTTCGGGAGGATTTTTTGCGTTATTTTTACTGTATTTTACAATGCCGGAATTCCCTTGTTCTCCATCCGCTTCACCGCCATGCACTCCATCTCGATGAGCCATCCGGGACGGCATACGGGGGCAAGGAGGAACACGGTAGGCAGGTTGGGGAAGCGCTCTTCGTACATTTGGCGCACCACGGTATAGTCGGCCGTGTCGCGCAGATAGACAATGAGATGGGCCACATCGTCGTACGTACATTGCGCCTCGGCCAGCAGTGTCTCCACGTTTTCCCACATACGCAGGGTTTGCCTCCGGATGTCGCCCGGGTGAACCACCTCGCCACGGTTGTTGATGCTTGCCGTGCCCGAGATGAAGACATGGCGGCGGTCGCCATAGTCAACGTAGGTGCCGCGTTCGAAGCTCACACCATATTCATAGGTGGGGTTGAGATGTGTAGGGGCATAGAGGTAGCCCATCTGTCCGGGTTGCACTCCATCGACCGCATAGGCATCCATCTGCACCGTCACTTTCGGGTCGGCATGACGGCCGGCAATGCCGGTGCTGGCGATGAAGTGTGTCTTGTCCGTGAGGTTTTGTGTGACAAACACCTCGTTGCGGGCTTTCACCATCCCAGCATAGTTGACATCCACATTCTGAACGAAGAACCAGGTGCGTACGCAATGGTCGGCCAACCGACATCCCTGTTCGGTGAGGCGCAACACGTAGTCGTTGAGCAACAGGCGTGTCTGATATTCAGAGGTGGCTGCGCGGTTGAAGGCATTGCCTGTCCAAAGGTGGCGGTAAGCTCCGTGTTTCACCTCATGCAATCCGCCTGGCAAGACGCGTGTCTGCACATCGGTCATCAGATAGACCCACAAGGCTATCTTTGTGCCGTCCAATGGCGGCTGTTCCACCAACGAGACGGCACAATCCGTGGTCTCCATCAGGTGTGCCATCAGATAATCGGCCTGGTTGGCAGCATCGCTCAGGAAGAAGCGCTTGAAGACGGCCACAGCCCCTGCGGCCTCCGTCTGTAATAGCCGGTCGTAGGCCTCCATCAGGGCGTCCACTTGTTCGGTGTAAGTCAGTGTCGGATCTGTCACGTGAATCATGGTGTGCATCTCAGTCACCCCATCGGCCACATCAAATCTGAAAAGTTCTATCTTTGTTTTGTTTTCCATATCTTTTTTAGTGAATAGCCACGTTGTTTATCCAGTCTCTTACTATCCCTTTCATGGTCGAAGACATCACCATGTTTGAGTGATCCTGCCTCCAAGTGGTGCTGATGTCGGAGTCTATCGTCCGATAAAGCAGGCTTGAGTCGGCCTTTCCGGGGCAGACCAGCAGCATATCTTCCACCAGTCGCGAAGGCTTTCCCACCAGTGCGTCATAGCTTTTGCCTTCGGTCAGGTAGAGGCCTGCTCCGGCAAAGGTGCTTGCACCGTGGCAACTTGTACAAGTGGTGTTGAGCAGTTGCTCCTGAATGGCGGCATACATGCCCACATCCATTGTCCCCACCTCCAAGCGGATGGTGTCGGTAGTGTTCAGCTCTGCCTGCCGGAAGGTAAGGATGCGCTTGCGCAAACGGTTGGTCACGCAGAACTCCACCTCGGACACTTCGTCCGGAATGCCCGACAGCACGGTGGAAACCTTTCCGTCAGCCGATACTTGTACATCTTTGGTGATGATGGCAAAGTTGTTGTCTTTGGCAAATCCGGCTACCACCACATCGTAGCCTTCGGCCCAACTGCTGATGCCGGTCAATTGTCCGGTCAGTTTGGCTACCCGTCCGGTTTCCGGGATAGTTATCTGGTCTTCGTAGAGACGGCCGTCGTCGCACGACGCTCCTGCCATTCCCAAAAAGAGGAGTCCTATTATGCTTTGTTTTTTCATTTCTCTTAAAGCGGTCGCAAAAGTACGCAATAATTATGAATTATGAATTAAGAATTATGAATTTTCTCAGAAGGAGTACTGCAACTGCACGATGCCCGTGTGGGTGGAGAGTCCCAAATTGTCGTTGTCTCGGTCGAGCTGGTCTTCATGTCCTGTACGTCCGATATATTGGTACATGGCTTGCAGTTTCAGGTTGCAGTTCTTGAAGAAGTAGTTCACTCCCACGGCGGGTATGTTGAGGAACCCGTCGGTGTCCATGCCGTTTCGGTTCATGAAATCGTAGCGCAGGGCGGCCTGTACGCGTGGTGCCACGAAGTATCCTCCCTGCACGTATCCTCCCAGAAAGTCGTACGTGTCGTCAATCTTCTGTCGGTCGGTGAAGCTCACATTCATGTAATAGACTTCGGCGGCCAGGTAGAGCTTGTTCTTCAACATCGCAAACTCGAGACCTGCCCGATAGTCGTTGGTGCTTTCGCTCTCGCTCTCCACATTCATCGAGGTAGAGACACCCAGCATCCACTTGTCTTCGTCGAGGCGGTTGGGGTTACCCTGTGTGGCGGGCATCACTCCCTTGGGCATGAAGGTGAGGCGTCCGGCATAGAGGAGCGAGGGGATGTGCCAATCGTCGCTGAAAGTCTTGGTGGCCGAGTTCACCGAGGCACCCGTACCATTCCAGATTCCCACTTGGTAGCCGAACTGGTCTGACATCATGCCATGGAGTTCCACACCCAGGTCGAAGCCCATACCCATCGTAGGGGTGACGGCATTGAGCGAGTGGGGGAGAATCACCGAAGAGGTGAGCGAGGTGGGCAGGGCAGGCATCAGTGTCTCGCCCAAGGTGGTGAGGTAAGCGTGGCTGAAGGGGGTCTTGAACTTACCTGCACGGATGGCCATGCGCTTGCTCAGCTGCACGTCGAACCATGCCTGTTGCAGGATGCCTCCGCCCGAAGCGGCGGCATTGATGCAGAGGTTGAAGGTCACTCGCCCGAAGGCTTTACCCGTGAAGCCAAGTACGGCATAGGGGATGGAGAATCCCGAGTTGGCCACATTGTCCTGATTGTAGGCCTTGTCCAACCCCTCGTCATCGTACCAACGGTAGTTGGCTGCCGTCTGCACCAACAGGTAGGGTTTGAACACAAAATCACCTTTCTTTGTCTCGATGGCGAATCCTTCACGTCCGGCCAGTGACACTACGCCATTCTCCGTGTCGGCCTCGTATTGTGCCATGGCTCCCGTAGCGAGGGAGGCAAGCATGGCGGAAAGTAGTATTTTTTTCATATCTTTTTCTTTTAGGAGTTAAAGGAGTTATCACTCGCTTTGCTCGTTAGGAGTTATCAGCCCTTCGGGCTTAGGAGTTTAAGCCAAATGTTTTGCGTGCATATTGCTTTGCATATTGGCTTGCATGGAGTCACCTCGTTTGTCATAGTCGGAACTATCGGCCAGCAAGCTTGCTTGCGATAACTCCTTAGGCTCGTTAGAGCCGATAACTCCCTTTAACTCCTTATATCTCCTTTTAATTTACAATGATTCCAAAAACTTTATCAACGCATCGCGGTCTTCCTTCGGCATCTGCTTGAAGAGGTTCTTCGAAGCCTCTCCTTCACCGCCGTGCCACATGATGGCTTCGAGCAGGTTGCGTGCACGTCCGTCGTGCAGGAAGTAGGTGTGTCCGTTCACTTTCTCCTGCAGGCCGATGCCCCACAGGGGGGTGGTGCGCCACTCGTTTCCGCGGGCAAGTCCGCTCACGTAGTTGTCGTTGAGGCCCACACCCATGATTTCCGAGCCCATGTCGTGAAGCAGGAAGTCGCTATAGGGGTGGATGGTTTGTCCGCCCAACCATGGGAGACCCGTGCCGTTCAGCAGGTTGGTGCCACGCGGTTTGGTGTGTAGGGTGGTCACGTGGCACAGGTGGCACTTGGCCTGGTAGAACATCTCTTCGCCGCGTTTCACTATGGAGTCGTTCACGTCACGCCGTGCGGGCACTCCCAAGGCTTGCATGTAGAGGTCCACATCCTCCATATCCTCGGTGTTGATGTCCAGCTGGTCGTAAGAGAGTCCCATCATGCTTCCTCCCTGCATCTGGCTTTGCCCTTCGCATATTTCCTCGGGATAGCGGCTGTTGGTCACACCCATGTCGCTACTGAAACCCAGCTCCACGGTGAGGTCGGCATGTTGCGCCTTGTTGCCCGAAAGGCCGAGGCTCAATACGCCGCGCTCCATGATGTAGTTGG
>CAZTPB010000008.1:0-25993 GCA_964614555.1 uncultured Bacteroides sp. | reverse complement strand
GTACGCGAATGGCTGATGGACAACGGATTCCAAGGCAAAGAAGGCCAGCAAGTGCCCGAGATGACAGACGAAATCGTCAACAGCATCAGCGAACGCTACATCGAACTGTACGAGCACATCACCGGCGAAAAATTCGTAAAAGAGGCCACCGATGACATTGCCGCACGCATCGAGAAGAATGTAACGGAATATTTGAAATAAATTCTTGAGGAGTTAAAGGAGTTATCGCTTCGCTTGGAGTTAAAGGAGTTAGAGCCAAATGTCTGGTTCTTCTATGGAAGCCAAACCGCTCAAACTATTGGCTGTAACTCCTTAGGCTCGAAGAGCCGATAACTCCTCTAACTCCTTTTACTCCTATTTTCAAAAAAGACATGGACAAATACGGATTAATCGGATATCCGTTGGGGCACTCCTTCTCAAAGGGCTACTTCAACGATCGTTTCATAAACGAAGGCATTGATGCCGAGTACATCAACTTCGAGATACCCACCATCCACGACCTGCCCGACGTGGTGGAAGAAAATCCCGAATTACGCGGGTTGAATGTAACCATCCCCTACAAGGAGAAGGTGTTAGATTATTTGGACGAGCTGACTCCCAATGCCATGGCCATCAAAGCCGTGAACGTGATAAAAATCATCCGCGAAAAGGACGGCAAGGATTATCGTCTCATCGGTCACAACACCGACGTTTTGGGATTCACCCAATCGCTCGAAGGAATGCTGAAACCACACCACAAGAAAGCGTTGGTGCTGGGCACGGGCGGAGCCTCCAAAGCCATCTGCCACGGACTGACCATGTTGGGCATTGACTATCAGTTAGTGTCCCGAACAGAATCGGAAACAGCCATCTGCTACGAGCAGCTGACACCCGAAATCATGGAAGAACACACCGTCATTGTCAATTGCTCACCCGTCGGTATGTATCCCAACACCAACCAATGCCCCGAAATCCCGTATGAATGTCTCAACTCGAAGCATCTGCTTTACGACCTCATCTATAACCCCGACACCACCCTCTTCATGCGCAGGGGAGCTGAAAAAGGTGCAGTAGTCAAAAACGGCCTCGAAATGCTTCTCCTCCAAGCCATGGCCGCTTGGGAGATTTGGAATGAGTGAACAAAGAGTTGATAACTTATCTCTTGATACTTATGCAGTAAACAGGACGGTTGTTGTATAAACAAATGCCCAAGGAGAAGCTACGATGAAGAAAGCCGTCAGATACATTTGTGTGACTCTTGCCACTCTGGCAATCATGGCCGGCATTGGGGGCTACTATCTGGTTGACTATGCCTTAAGCCCCGACAATCGGGGAAAGGACATAGAGGGTTCATACGCCTATATGTATAAGGAGTACCCCCGGCTCCGCCCCTTCTTGGACAGTTTGCGACAGACGGGGGCCTTGCGTGACACATTCATCATGGCCACCGATGGCACACGCCTGCACGGATATTATGCCGATGCACCCCGACCGACCTCCAACACGGCACTCATCGTCCACGGATATACGGACAATGCAATAAGGATGATGATGATAGGACAACTATACAACGAGGGACTGGGGTACAACATCATCTTGCCCGACTTGCGCTACTCGGGTCTCAGCGAAGGGGACTACCTGCAAATGGGATGGAATGACCGGCTGGATATGAAGCAGTGGATAGATTTGGCTCTTCACGAATACGGCGATTCTTTGCGCCTCATCGTGCACGGCATCTCCATGGGAGCAGCCACGACGATGATGCTCTCCGGCGACACACTGCCGCCACAGGTGAGGTGCTTCGTGGCCGATTGTGGCTACACCAGTGTGTGGGATGAGTTTGAAAATGAACTCAGAAGCTCGTTCGACCTTCCGGCCTTCCCCCTACTCCACCTCTCCAACCGGATTTGCCGATTGAGATACGGATGGGACTTCCGCGAGGCAAGTGCTCTGCAACAGGTGACCCATTGTACACGACCGATGCTTTTCATCCATGGGTTAAACGACGAGTTTGTGCCCACCCGAATGGTCTATCCGCTCTATGAAGCCAAGCCTTTCCCTAAGGAAATCTGGCTCAACGAGAGTGAGGGACACGCGCACTCTTACCGTGACTTTCCGGAAGAATACACCGCCCGAATCGGACACTTTGCCTCTAAAAATCTCTTAAAAGTTGAATAAAGCGCAAAAAACAGCCTTTTTTTCTTCAAAATCTCAATTGTTTTTCTAACTTTGCATCTTCATTGCGTAACTATGGTGCAACCGGCAAATATAGACACGAACAATACAGAGTTTCAGAATGCTCTGAAGCTGATTCAATACACCCGCAATTCGGTGTTCCTTACAGGAAAAGCGGGAACGGGAAAATCCACTTTCCTGCGCTATGTCTGCCAAAACACGAAAAAGAAGTTCGTGGTGCTTGCTCCCACAGGGATAGCTGCCATCAATGCCGGTGGAAGTACCTTGCACAGCTTCTTCAAATTGCCGTTTCATCCGCTGCTCCCGGACGATCCGCAATACTCCCCCAGACGCATCAAGGAGACGCTGAAATACAGTTCGTCGCACCGCAAGCTGCTCCAAAGCGTGGAGCTGGTCATCATCGATGAAATCTCCATGGTCAGAGCCGACATCATCGACTTTATCGACAAGGTGCTTCGCATCTACTCACGCAACCTGCGCGAGCCTTTCGGGGGCAAACAGATTCTGCTCGTAGGCGATGCCTACCAGTTGGAGCCGGTGGTGAAGAGCGATGAACGGGATATACTGAACCGGTTCTACCCGAACCCGTACTTCTTTTCGGCACGGGTATTTCAGGAGATGGAGCTGGTGTCCATCGAACTGAAGAAGGTCTATCGGCAAAGCGACAAAGTGTTTATCGGAGTACTCGACCGCATACGCACCAATACAGCCGGAGCCGCGGATCTGCAATTGCTGAACACACGCTTGGGAGATGGGAAAAAGACAGACGGCGAACTCTACATCACACTGGCTACCCGCCGGGACAATGTAGATTTCATCAACGAACAACGGCTGAACGAACTGCCCGGTGACCCCATCTGCCTGCAAGGAGAGATTAAGGGGGAATTTCCGGAAAGCAGTCTGCCCACTGCCATCAAGTTGGAACTGAAACCCGGCGCACAGGTCATTTTTGTGAAGAACGATATGGAAAAACGCTGGGTGAACGGCACTTTGGGAACCGTCTCAGCACTGGATGAAACCGGCGAACACGTCTATATCATGACGGAAGACGGACAGGAATTCGATGTGGAGCGGGCACTTTGGAGCAACATCCGCTACCACTACAACGAGAAAGAAAAAAAGATTGAGGAAGAGGTGTTGGGCACCTTTACCCAATTTCCCATACGGCTCGCTTGGGCCATAACGATACACAAAAGCCAAGGGCTGACCTTCAACCGGGCAGTGATAGACTTCACCGGAGGGGTGTTTGCCGGCGGACAGACATACGTGGCTTTGAGCCGATGCACTTCGCTCGATGGCATCCGGTTGAAACGCGAAGTGACGAAGGCCGACATCTTTGTCAAACCTGAAATCGTACAGTTTGCCAGTCACTTCAACGACTACAAGTCCATCGAACGCGCTTTGAAGCAGGCACAGGCCGATGTACAATACGTTGCAGCTGTAAAGCATTTCGACGCAGGCGAATTCAAGGAGTTTCTGGAAGAATTCTTCCGAGCCATCCATTCACGCTACGACATAGAGAAGCCTAACATCCAAAGGTTCATAAGGCACAAGCTCAATGTCATCAACCGGCTGAAGGAAGAAAATGCCCGACTGAAACAAGCCATGTCCACCCAGCAGGAGGAACTGAAACAATATGCTGACGAATACCTGCAGATGGGCAACGAATGTATCACTCACGCCCACGACGAACTGGCTGCATTGGCCAACTACAACAAGGCATTGCGCCTCTACCCCCGGCATACGGACGCTTGGGTGAGAAAAGGAGTCACACTGCACAACCGGCATGAATACGAGGAGGCCATCGGATGCTTCAATGAAGCATTCCGGCTGAGTCCGGCACTCTTCAAAGCGGTTTACAACCGAGGGAGAAGCTATCTGGCCATGAACTGCATCGAAGAGGCTGTTGCCGATTTCGACAAAGCCACCAGTCTGAGACCGCACCACGCCAAGGCCCATCAGTTGTTCGGCGATGCTCTCCACGTATCAGGAGAAGAAGAAAAGGCCGAACTGCATTGGGAAATAGCCCGAAGGCTACGAAAGGAGAAATCCTGACAGCCAATAAAAAACAGAAAAAACAAAATATCAAAACTATAATATATAGATAGAATGAAGAAATTTATGAAAATCACAGGCATCGTGCTCGCTTGCATCGCAGCACTGATGGTAATCCTGCCGTTTGCCTTCAAAGGAAAAATCAAGGAATTGGTCATCGAGGAAGGCAACAAAATGCTTAATGCCGAATTCGGGTTTGAAGACCTTGACATCAGTCTTTTCCGAGAATTCCCCAAAGCCTCCATCGGGCTTGAAGGATTCTGGCTGAAGGGCAAGGATGTCTTCGAGAATGACACATTGGTAAGAGCCGGCGATTTGCAAGTTGCAGTTGACCTGATGTCGCTCTTCGGCGATTCAGGTTTCGACATTTCCAAAGTATTGTTGGCAGACACCTATCTGAAGGCTATCGTCCTGGAAGACGGCCGTCCCAACTGGGACATCATGAAGAGTGACTCTACGGTGGTTGAAGAGGAGACTGCATCTGCTGCAGACTCTACCGTATTCCGTGTTCTCCTGAAGAAGTTGGCCGTAGAGAACCTCAACATCGTTTATGATGACCGCCAAAGCAATATGTATGCATCCATCAGTGGGTTTGATGCCACTTGCTCCGGCGATATGTCGGCAGACAACACCACTCTCGACCTCGAAGCAGGCATCCAAACACTGACCTTCAAGATGGATGGCATCCCCTACCTGAGCAATGCCCGTATCAGCGCAGACATCAATGTAGATGCCGATTTGAAGAATGGCAAATATACCCTCAAAGAGAACTCTTTCAGCCTGAATGCCATTCAAGCAGCCATTGACGGATGGGTGGCTATGCCTGCCGATGCACCGATGAGTATGGATTTGAGCCTGAACACATCCGACATCAATTTCAAGGAAATTCTGTCACTCATCCCTGCCATCTATGCCAAAGACTTCGAGACGCTGAAGGCTGATGGCAGTGTCAGTCTCACTGCATTTGCCAAAGGCGAACTGGCGGGCGACAGCATCCTGCCACAATTCGAAGCAGTCATGCAGGTGAAAGACGGTTCTTTCCGCTACCCTGCCTTGCCTGCCGGTGTGAATGCCATTCAAGTGAACGCGTCCGTAAAGAATCCCGGCGGTATCATGGACTTGACGGAAATAGACATCAACCAATTCAAGTTCAATATGCTGGATAATGTCTTCGGACTGACGGCCAGCGTAAAGAATCCCATCAGCGACCCGGACTTCAACTTTACAGCCAACGGAATCCTCGATTTGGGACAAATCAAGAATGTCTATCCATTGGAAGACATGAGTCTCAATGGAGTAGTGACTGCCGACATGAAAGCCGGAGGCCGACTCTCATACATCGAAAAAGAACAGTATGACAAATTTGCCGCTAACGGTAGCATCAGCCTGCACGATATGCTGCTCAAGATGAAAGATATGCCCGATGTCTCTATCCTGAAGTCAACTTTCAGCTTCACCCCGCAATACCTCAACTTGAGCGAAACGACCGTCAATGTAGGAAACAATGACATCACAGCCGACTGCCGCTTCGAAAACTATATGGCTTTTGCCTTGAAGGGGGAGACACTCAAAGGACAACTCAACATCGTAAGCAACCATTTCAATCTGAACGACTTCATGACGGCTGAAGGAGACACCATCGTCGCTGCAGCTGACACAACCACTACTGCCTCCAACGAAGCCACGGGGGTCATTGTAGTCCCCAAGAACATCGACTTCAACATGAACGTGGATATGCACGAAATCCTTTTTGACAAAATCAACATCAACGGACTCAATGGCAAACTTATCGTGAAAGACGGCAAAGTGGATATGAAAAACCTCTCCATGAACATGCTGGGCGGAAGCGTTGTAATGAATGGAGCCTATACTACCGCAGAAAGTGAAACCAATCCGGCATTGAACGCCTCATTTGCCATGAACGACCTCGCTTTTGCACAGACATTCAAAGAGCTGGACATGATTCAAAAGATGGCTCCCATCTTCGAGAACCTGAAAGGAAACTTCTCCGGAAAAATGGCCATCGAGACACGTCTGGACAGTGTCATGTCGCCCCAACTCAATACGCTCTCCGGCAGTGGAAGCCTTACGACCAAAGACTTGAACCTCAGCGGAGTGGAAATACTGAATCAGATAGCAGACATTACCAACTATACTGCATTAAAGAATGTCAGCGTGAAGGACATGAACTTGGAATTCACCATCGCCAACGGACGGCTCAGCACCAAACCCTTTGACATCAAGATGGGCAACATGAACCTCAACCTCACAGGTACGACCGGACTTGACCAAAGCATCGACTATACGGGCAAACTGAAACTGCCGGAAACTGCAAGTTCGTTGGGCGCACTTACTACTGTTGACCTGAAAATTGGAGGTACATTCACTGCCCCCAGAATCACCATCGATACAAAGAGTATGGCAAAGCAGGCTGCTGGAAAAGCCATTGAAGCTGTCGGTGAAAAATTGGGCATAGACCTGAGTGATGCACAAAAACAGAAGGAAGCCCTTGTCAATGCTGCCAGACAAGCAGCTGAAAAACTGATAGAAGAGGCTGAAAAACAAAAGGAGAACCTCATATCGAAAGCCGGCAGCAATGCTCTGAAAAAACTGGCTGCAGAAAAAGCCGGTGAAGCGGTGGTTGCTGAAGCCCGCAAACAGGGCGAACGCTTGATTGAGGAAGCTGAAAAGAAGGGAGATGCCCTGATAGAGAAAGCCAAGAACGGTGAAGCACAATAAAAGCTTTCATGAACCGGTGTGAAAGTGGACGAGAGTGTGCATGCTATGTCTCCCTGCAAATAGGGGTCAGCGTGCACACTCTCATTTTCTACTTATCCGCAGCAGAGCGAACCTTTTCCCCTGCAATTTGTTATTTGGACTGAAAAATCAACCAAAGAGTAAAACACATGAAAATCAAAGAAATCAAAGGGAGGGAGATATTGGACTCCCGCGGCAATCCGACCATCGAGGTAGATGTAACACTGATGTGTGGTATAGTGGGAAGGGCATCAGTTCCTTCAGGAGCATCAACAGGCTGCAATGAGGCTTTGGAATTGCGCGACTGCAACCCGGCACGCTATGGCGGCAAAGGAGTCATGAAAGCTGTAGAAAACATCAACAAACGCATAGCTCCGCTGCTCATAGGCCAACCTGCACTCGACCAACGGGGAATAGACCATTCGTTGATAGCCTTAGATGGAACACCCACAAAATCAAATCTCGGAGCCAATGCCCTGTTAGGGGTATCCTTGGCGGTAGCACGTGCTGCAGCCCTCTTCCTCGGCATACCGCTCTACCGCTATATCGGTGGAGTAAATGCACACATCATGCCTGTACCGATGATGAACATCATCAACGGAGGCAGGCATTCGGATGCTCCCATCGCCTTTCAGGAATTCATGATACGGCCTGTAGGTGCACAATCTTTTCGTGAAGGAATGCGCATGGGAGCAGAGGTGTTTCATACACTGAAAGGAATCATCAAACGAAGAGGGCTAAGCACCAGTGTAGGCGATGAAGGAGGATTTGCTCCACCTTTCTGCAATACGGAGGATGCTCTGGAGACAATCTTGCAAGCCATCGAAGCAGCCGGATATAAACCGTACGACGACATGACGATTGCACTCGACTGCGCTGCATCAGAATTTCATCGTAATGGTATCTACGACTATACCATTTTCGAAAAAGAGCAGGACAAAAGACTGACCCGGGAGGAACAAATCGACTATCTGACACAATTGGTGAAAACCTACCCGATAGACTCCATCGAAGACGGCATGGCTGAAAATGATTGGGAAGGGTGGCAGCTACTGACCCAACGCTTAGGTGACCGCTGCCAATTGGTAGGTGACGACCTATTTGTCACCAATACGAAATTCCTGCAAAAAGGGATTGATTTGCACTGTGCCAATGCCATCCTCATCAAAGTGAACCAGATAGGTACACTCACCGAGACACTGGACACTATCGAACTGGCAAAACGCCATGGATATGCCAACATCACCTCGCACCGTTCGGGGGAGACGGAAGACTCCATCATTGCAGACATTGCAGTAGCAACCTCTTCCGGACAAATTAAAACCGGCTCACTGAGCAGAAGCGACCGGATGGCAAAATACAACCAACTGCTCCGCATCGAAGAAGAACTGGGCGAAGAAGCCGTATATTCGTTAAAATGAAAGAAGGCACTTTGACTCAGCCTCATCCCCTCACTCAAAGACGGAAACGCACATCCATCCCCAAACGAAGCGGCAGGCCGCGCTGCGAAAATCCCCGATTCATGCTCTCAAAGTAGAAGGAGTCATACACGGTATCCGATAAATTCCGTCCCCAAAGGTCAAGCTCCATTCTTCCCATACGGCATACCAAACCGGCATCCAGCAACAGATAGAAGTCTTGCCAAGCTGTGTTTTGCTCCGTCCAATAGATGCGTCCGGCTCCGCTGCACGAAGCACGCAATGTGAGCGACTGCACCGCCCACCCCGCAGGCATCCCTAACGTGTAGCTGCCACCAAAGTTGAGAGTATGGCGAGGAACAAAAGGAATATAGTTTCCTTGGTAATCAACCTCACTGCCAGTTGCATCCATCCCTCCATCGTATCGACGGAAGGTGGCACAAGTGTAACCGTAAGAGAGATGGAACGAAAGCGGTCGGACAGGGGTGGCACGCACCGACAATTCGGCTCCGTAGCTGGCTGCCCGCCCCGCATTGACCATCATACGGCCCAATCCTCCCTCTGTGAAACGCGAAATTTGCTGGTCGCGGGTAGAGATGTAGAAGAGAGCGGCATCCAGAGCCATCTGCCCGTCGGCAGCATTCAAGTGGGCACCAACTTCGTAGTTCCAACTGTATTCGGGGGCATAGCGTACCATCCGCTCTGCCTCTTCGGCACGCTCTTCCTCCGACATAGGGTTGCGGAAAGCTTGCTGGATGATGTCGGAAAACATTTGTATGTTATATCCGCCTGAACGAACTCCCCTACTCACCGCCGCATAGAGGTTACTTCCCCTCCCGTCCACTGCCCAGTTCAGCCCCACCCGGGGTTGCACGCGGAAATAGTCGTGGCTATGAATGTCGTCGTACACAATCGTTTGAGTGAATGGCTGTGCTATGAATCCCATGCCAGTCATCGTACCTCCGATTGTGGCGCGGGTGTCATAGTCTATCTGCAGACGTTCATAGTCAAACCGCACACCCACTGTCATCATCAGACGAGGCAAAAGTCCGATTTCGCTCTGATGGAACAAAGCTGCCCCCAAAACCGGTGTGTCAAAAGCACCAGGAATACGGATAGAGGGGGCGGTGAGAGTGATGCTGACAGGAGCATTCTGCATACCGGCATCCATGGCCGACTGTATCATGCTGACACCATCTCTCCAGAAGGTGACAGGTGCCTCAGTGTGCAACCATTGATGGAATGCATAAAGCCCCGTTGTATGCCGCCAACGGCTTCCTGCACCGGTTTTGGCCGTAAACTCCTGTGAAAGGGTATGCAGGCGTTGGCTTTGACGCAAAGTGAATATGTCTGCTGCAAGAAAATCCTGATCAATGGTCATCCCGTCACGGATATGCTGATAACCGCTCACCGAAGTGAACTCCCACTCCTTCCACTTCCATCCGATTTGTACTCCCGCATTAGTGAGGCTTCTCCAATAGCCGTTCGGACGATTGCTGCTGATGCTTCCCAACAGGTGGGGGTATTTCTCTGCGGACTCGCCTACCGCTCCCCTATAGTGATAGGCATAGCCTCCTTCGTCGGTATAGGAATGCGAAGCGGTGAAATCAACCTTCACATCTTGTGAAGGCAACCAGACAGTGCGCAAATGAGCTCCGGCAGCCCGTTCGGGGTCAGCCCATTCACGACGGGTAACATTGCGCCATGCCCCACGCTTTTCGTACAGATAAGCTCCGGCGGTAATGGCCATCCGCTCGCTCACTTTGGCACGATGCAGCAATGAAAGCCGGCCGGCATTTTCGCCTGTAGAGCCATTCAAAGAAAGTTCTGTACCTTGATGACGGAATGGATTCCGGGTATGTACCTTAATGAGCCCCCCCATGGTATTACGCCCATAGAGAGTACCTTGTGGGCCACGCAGCACATCTACCCGTTCGATGTCAAGAAATTGAAAATCGTAAGCCGACTTATCGGTAAAAGGAACATTATCGACATAAAGTCCTACGGCAGGAGTACCTACACGTGAACCTATGCCACGGATATAGACCGCCGATGTAAGACTGGAGCCATAATCCGGAATAAACAAATTGGGGGTCAGCTGTGAAAGACCTTTGACAGACTCTACATGATGAGCCTGCAAGACTGCCTTATCAAAGAGTGAAGCAGCCACAGGCTGATGACGCAAAAGGCTGTGTTCCTTAGGAGAGGCCACAATAGTGACAGTCTCGACATCCACCACCCGTACTGTATCGGCCAAATCAGCCTGAAGCGGCAGGAGAAAGCCCCCTGCCGCACTGATGAAAAAGAAAACAAATGTTTTATTCGTCACGTTGTCCGTCGTAAGTGAGGGTGAAGTCAAGCGTCATAACCGGAGAAACAGGCATATTGACGGTGAATACCAGCAAGCACTGCCTTTCATCTACAGTGCCCGAAACTGTCACATCGGCATCGAAACCACGATTCCCCTTATAGAGTTTCTGCACACAACGGCCATTGAGCACCAACGTCGCCTCATCCTCTGCAAAGGAGACCTTCACCGGGCTGACTACCAAATCACCATAGTTCATCCCCCCGTTTGTCCAATCCTTGTAGCGGACGGTAACATAATCGAGCGAGTCATACACAATCTCCACTTTCTGGTTGGCTGTATCGGGGAACTCCATATTATTGAAGTTGGCACTGGTGAGCACTGTACCCATCGTACCGTCGTAATTTCCGGCTACCCACTCGGCCGCCTCCTGACTATCGCCCGGTTCTATGTAGTAGGGAGGGGCGTTGTCATCATCGCTGCACGCAACAAACACACAGCACGCAAGAAGCATCATCATGCTGAAAAAAATATTCCTGTTCATTGTTTCTTACTATTACGGTTTTGCGGCTGCAAAGTAACAGCAATTCCGCCACCCGAGCAATCCTCATTTATGGGGAAAAGACAATTTCGAAGGGTCTATCTTCATATACTTGATGCGCTGACGACGCCACGTATAGATGCAATGGAGCATCCCATCACGGCCTTGGATGATGGACGGATAGGAATATTGCTTCACAGGACTTTGCTCAAGACTGAACAGATGACACCACTCCCAACCGTCGGCTGAAACCGCGAGATCCACCGGATTACGTACGCCTTTAGGAGTACTCGGTATGGTGAAGAAGTCATTATATATAAGGTAATGCTTGCCGTCTGAGGCTGTCACAGCATCAAGACCGGAGTTGTTTTGCGGCAGTTGCCTCATCAATGTCACCTGACTCCACGTCTCGCCCCCGTCGGAGCTGAATGTAGTGGCCATAAACCCGTTGCGCGTACGTGCCAATGCCTGCAAACGACCGTCGGCCAGCTGCAATATCGCAGGTTGGATGGTGATAAGCGGCTTCAACTTGGTAGAGTCTCCCGAAAGCCCATCGGGAGTCATATCCTGTGTGTGTAAAGCCGACACAGCCGGCACAGGTCCCACCTTACGCCAGGTACGCCCCCAATCATCAGACAGCTCGAAATGGAGTTTCCAACCACCCACTTCCGTGCTCGACGGGCAAATCATCTTGCCATTGACCACTATCGGCTTGTTTTTGATAGGGCCAAGAAAACCTTCAGGCAAAGCCTCAGGCTGGCTCCATGTCCGTCCTCCATTCTTCGAACGGATGACCCAACCGGTCCAATCGGCCACATTAGCACCTATTTTATAATACAACTGTACTTCTCCCTGAGGAGTCTCGAAAAGTACCGGGTTCCAACAAGCCTTACGCTCCACCCCGTCGGCTATTTCCTTTTCGGTGAAAGCAGCACGCAAACGCTCACAGAATACTCCGTCGGCCACCAGCCTTGGCGCTTCCCAACGTTCAGCCCCTTTGGGTTTGCGGCTCGTCCAAATGCAAACATCAGGATTCCGCTCTTTTGTTCCTCCGAAATAAGTGGCCAGCAGATCACCGTTCTTCAATTCTACGATACTGGCACTGTGACATTCGGGGAAAGATGCCGTCTCGTAAAGAAATTCGTCAGTTACCACAGCCGGATGCACTTTCGGCAACGTACCCTCAAAATGGTAACGGCCGCTGCCGACTTGCTTCTCCAACCCATCAGGCAAACAGACTGTGGCCGTAGTATTGCAAGGCACGAGAATGTCCCATTCATAATGCATAAGGGTCTTCTGCCAATGACTCTCTACCTTGCCATAGGGCGTATCATAACTGATGCGGGCAAAACTCAGGTCGGGAATGTCAAAAGCCGGTTGCAAGCGAAACCGTCTGTAAGCCTCTTCTCCCTCACTCTCTGACGGACGTAGGCCACCAACATATTGGTACATCCACGTGACAAGGTCGCCAAGCAACATCACATGATTGCCACTATTCATCGAAGGATCAGCCTTGTCACCGTTCCACAGTTCCCAAATGGTCGTAGCACCATTCTTTACCATATACCCCCATGACGGATAGTGACTGGCCGATGCCAAAGCAAAAGCGACATCCGCACGTCCACGGTTGCTCAATTCAGTCAACAACCATTGTATGCCAATGACACCGCACGAGACTGCAGGAATACAATTCGGCTCTGGCAATAATGTAGAGAGGACATTACGGAATACGGCATCTTCATACTCCGCCGGCACTATACCGAAAGCCAAAGGCAGCAAATTGGCGGTCACCGTGTTGTTGCCATAATAGATGCTATCGGGATAAAGAATATGGTCGGGCCGAGGAGATGTACCCTCCTTCACGACAAGGAAACGGGCATTGAACGCTTCCGCCACCTCCACACACCGCTCTTCCCACCGACTTGCATCATCGGACAATCCCTGCATTCGGGCAAACTTGGCCATCAGTTGCAACTGACGGATGTAGTAGGCAGAAGCTATCAGCGTGCCGTCAGTCTTGCGGGCAGGATCCTGACTATGTACCAGATGGAGCTTTTCAGGAGGTACGCACCAGTCACCATACTTGTCTTTTGTGATGAGTCCTCCACGCATCGATTCATTCCAAAGAAATTCCGTCCACCGCCGCATAGCCTGATAATTTCGTTCAATGGGACGACTGTTGCCAAATTGAGTGTATAACATATCACAAATGAAAGGAAGGGCAGCCGGCCAAGTGACATCACCTGTATAATAGTTCCAATAGGCAGGAGCTACATCGGGTATCAGACCGTCCGAACGTTGCGACTCACGAATGTCGTCCATCCACTTGGCATAGAGGCGTTCGTTACCAAAGATATAGCTTTCTCCCAATGCTCCGCGCGTACGGTCTCCCAACCAAGGCTGCCGTTCATTACGTTGGGGACAATCGACGGGCATTCCTTTATAGTTCCCCAAGATGCCCCATTGGGCATTGCGATAGATATGGTTCACCAGCGTATCGCTACATTCGAAACAGCCAACAATGGGCATCTCATCCGAAACCACTTCACCCACAAAGTTCTCCAAACGAGCCTCAGGTAGTCCTGTCACCTCTACGTATCGGAAACCATGAGTAACGAACGATGGTGCCCACGAACTCCCCTCTTCCTTCCCGTCAGCAATGTAGAGATCTGTACACCGGGCATCGCGCAAATTGTCGGTATAAAGCGAACCGTCAGCCTGCAAGCGTTCAGCAAAACGCAGACGCACCGTATCACCAGCAGCAAGCCCGCGCAAGTTCTCCATCCTCAACCAGCCGGCCATGTTCTGCCCCATATCTATCATCAGACGCTCTCCCATCCGGATCATAGAAAGAGGTTTCAGCCTGTCCACCACCTTCATCTGCGGTGTCATTTGGGCACGTAACACTCCATCCGGCACACTCACCCGTCCGGCAGACTGCCACCGGCTGTCATCGTATCCGGGACAAGTCCACTCTCCCAAATGTTTTCGGGCATCATACTCTTCACCGTCATATTCATTATTCGTGCGGATGGGGCCGTCAGCAGTCAGACGCCACGTGCGGTCGTCCGTAACAACCACTTGCCTACCGCCTCCTTCATATTCAATGATGAGATTGGCCCGCAGTTTGGGATAACCGAAATTGGGAGCTTTGTAGGGTTTGAAATGCTGCCTCATGTGGTAGAAACGACCATTGCCAAGCACCACACCGATAGCATTGGCCGAATCTCCCAACAAAGGAGTCACATCATAAGTGTTATAGAAAACCGTCTTCCGATAGTCGGTCGGCGCAGGTGTCAATACCCCGTCACCTATCCGTGAGCCATTGATATAAGCTTCGTAAAGCCCCAAACCACAAATGTGCAGAGTAGCCCGCTTCACCGGCTTTACAACGGCAAACTCATGACGCAGATAGCGTGCCCCCAAACGGCTCCACTGGGTCTCGCTCTCCCAAGGCATGGCTTCATCAATCCCAATCCAACGCCCACGCCAATGGTTCTCTATCAGCAACCCCATGCTCCACAAGGAAGATTCGCTCCATGGGGTTTCGCCTGCAGTAGTATTGATTTTCACCTTCCAATAACATTGTTGGTTGCTCACCAACGGTTTGCCTCCATAGGGAATCCATACAGACCTCCCATCGGGAACGACCCCCGAATCCCACAAATCGCCTTTGTCCGCTGCCAACAGTTCCAGAGAAGAGGATACCAGAATATGATAGCTCAACTGCATCACATTCTGCTCATCTGACACCATTTTCCACCCGAAGCGGGGCTGCATTTCGTCTATTCCCAATGGGGTCTTCATGTTTTCGACTGTCAAATCAGTCAGACTTACAGCAGCTTTTGCTTTTTTCCCAGCTGCCAGCGGAAGCATTACCATACTACTCAAAAAAAATAGCAGGAAGATTTTCCATTCAAATATCTTCATTATGATGTTCTTTATAGTTACACTCTTCAACTGAGAGCCTCATGACATCCTGACGTAGTGGAATCTCCCACTATATCGGAATGGCATGAGGCCGTCAATATTTTCCCTTTTAAAGGGACTTGAACTTTATTCTTTCTATTTCACTTTTACCACTCGATAAACTTTTGCTTCACCTTGCTGCTGCAAACGAATGAAATAGACTCCGACAGGAAGTGTCTCAAACGATACAGCCTTCATCTGCGAAGCATCGAACGTGGAAGTTTCCAACAAACGTCCTGACGCATCGGTCAACAGCACCTCTATCGTTCCTGTGCAGGCACGCGAAGCATCAATATAGCACTGTGTAGTGACGAGTTGTGGCCACACTTTCACCCGGTCGGTTCCAATGGCATGGATACCATCAGCTGCTACTACACGGACAGTTCCCGATGTGAGCAAGTCTGTTGTATCCCAAGCCAATCCTTCACCCGGCTCACCCTTTATTATCAGGTTTCCGGTAAAATTCTTTTTAAATTCAATCAACTGGAACTCTTCTCCAACCTCAAAGGTGCGGTTGACCGGAACAATCTCCAACGTATCCTTACCCAACGTGATGTTACCATCGACATGAAGGACATCGTTCTTAAATTTGGCAATCTTCAGCCGCAATGTAGCTCCGCCTTCAGATTTCAAATAGCCAGTAAACGTCAATGCAGCAGCCGAAAGTTCATATTGCCCGACCTTCAGGAGCGAACCTTTCTTTAAGGTGACATTCTTGACAATACCCTTTCCGTAAAGTACTGCCCCATCGTTGAGCGTTACACTGCTGGCAGCCGTACCTGTTGTATTGTTGACAATCAGTCCACCTTCATAGCCATAGAGGTTGGCAGACGTATTATTCGCTCCTGTCAAAGTCCAGTTTCCTGTTCCATACTTGTGGAAAGTACCGGTGAGAGTACCGGCAAAAGAGGCATTCGTATTATCGTAACCGACTTTGTAAGTGCCATTTCCTACAGAAGCTGTAGCAGATGTAGTGGCTAACGAACCAATACTTGTCGTTGCTGTCAATGCCGAACCACTGCCCGACTGGAAATGTCCCATATAGATTCCGTCGCCCAAAGTAATGGCCGTGCCTTTGAAATCATGTGCATTGTTCAATCGGAATTGATTGCCCGTTACAGAGAGTTTGCCGGTGAATCCGCTCCAGTCTGCCGCCATATCCGTGCGGACATAAGGAATGGTAAGCGTGATGCTTCCTCCTCCGGTGAAGCTACCCGTTATGCGGCAACGCTTTCCTGCATTCAGTGTCATCTTATCTCCTTTCTCGACAGTCACTTTGTAGTTAAAATTCGGTACTGTAGCGGTGCTTTCCTGATTGAATATGACTACCGTACCATCTTCTACAGTCATGGATGAGCCCGAAGCTCCGAATGTGGCATTCCATGCACCTTGAGCCAATGTACCTTTCTTCAGGATGGTTCCTCCCTCATAGCTGTTGGCTGCGTTAATGTTCAATTGACCATTTCCGGTCTTAACCAATGTTCCAGCCCCTTTGATATTTCCTTTCAAAGCCGCAGTACCTGTGGTTATCTGTATCGTAGCCGTATCAGTGAGGGTCAAACCACGATTGGTACTTGTATTAGAATTGTTCACTATCAATGTAGCCTTACCTATCTGCCAGTTAGTTGCAACAGAAGTGGCAGCTCCGATGCTACTGGGCATACCACCGTCGGCCAATTCCTTCACGGTGACAGTACCTGCATTGATGATGGTGGCTCCAGTATAGTCACTCTTCGTGGCGTTGAGGACAAGACGCCCTGCACCATTCTTCACCAACGAGCCTCCACCGCTGAATCCTCCGTCACCAGAGAAAGTGTAGGTCTTTTCCGCATTGTCTATTGTCACCGACTTTATAGGCATCAGCCCATCGACAGCGATGCTTGTCTGCATTGCCTCGTCCGTAAAGAGCACCACGTCCTGTGCTACAAACTCTGTAGTCTCTCCATCCAACACAAAGTTCTTCGTCTGGTAGTCCCACACATTGTTCTCCGCGCCAGTCCACATCACACCAGCAGCTGCAGCCCGTTGCTCATTTACAACAAGGTATATGGCATTCCCTTCGTTTACGATATTATAAGAAAGCCCCGTAAGGTTGCGCACAGAGAAATTCTTAATATCTCCACTGAATGTTCCCGTATATTCAATGAGTTTGTATTTACCGGGTTCCAACTCTCCGTCACTGTGGTTGATAGTGAAAACTGCAGAAGCTGTCACTGCCAAATCTCCCTCGACCTTCAACAAGTCGGCAGAGGCTTCATCAACAATATCCATTTCCAAAAAAGTACGTTTGTTGATATCCAATCCCTTTTTAAAGGTGATGGTGCCCACTGCAAATCCGTCCGCTCCTGGAGCGAAACGTCCGCCTTCATAGTTGAGCGCACCTTCAAGAGCGATGTCGTTCAATGTGGCATTACCTGCCAATGTACCACGTGCCCTCAGGTCAAGCAAAGCCGTGATTTCGCCATTGACTTCCAGTATTCCTTCCGAAATGACAGTTTTTCCCGTATATGCCACAGGTACATTAATGACAAGGCG
This sequence comes from uncultured Bacteroides sp., assembly GCA_964614555.1. Classification (GTDB taxonomy): domain Bacteria; phylum Bacteroidota; class Bacteroidia; order Bacteroidales; family Bacteroidaceae; genus Phocaeicola_A. The sequence goes on along the minus strand of CAZTPB010000008.1, from coordinate 8,235 downwards.
TCCAGCCTGACTTTTCCGCAATTCCATTGTACCGCTCAGTTTGCCACTACCGTTCAGGCTGATGGTCTGTCCTTTTACAGGCATGGCATACACGACGGAAGGTTTCATATCAGAAGAGACAGTCAATTCCGCATCCGTATAAAGATCCAGCAACAAACTCTTTCCATCCGCATAGTTTACCGCAGACGAACGTCCGTAGTCAGTGAATGCTCCTGTTGATTTCCACACCAGGTCAGTTACCATACACGGTGGCAGCTGCGGGCGGGGCATATTGAATCCGAGATAGAAACCTGTATTCGGACTTTGGTAATATCCTTTGGTTGTACATTGCAATCGATAGGCGGGGTCTTCCATAAGACAGTAGATATTGTTGTTCGTAGTAGCATAGTCAGTAGTAAATCCTACAATACCCACACATACACCGTTTTCCTTGTGTAAAAGGATGAGTTCTTCGCGCCAGTCGCCGATGATGTCTCCCCAAAATGCGGCACGCTTGGCATAGACTGTGACATAACGCCAACTGCTCAATTTTGAAATTTCGATAAGCCGCCCTTTATAAAAGTCCTGAATATATACATTATAGTGACTGTCGGCAGTCTGCACGATTTCACGATCCACATCGCTGTCCCACCAGATTCCTTCCGTAGGATAGGGAGCTGTATGCTCGGGAATCAAATCGCCCTTTGCATTATAGACACCTCCCATGGTGCTCCACATCTCCCAACCCAAGTGGTTGGGGTCGATGTCCATGCATTCTCCACGACCCACATCGCCGACTCCTGAAAGATACCATTTCTTGATGGATTCCCCCGTAGCGGCATCATACAGGATTTGTCCTAACATATCACCTGCATTCTGCTGGATGGCAAAGGTTTCCAGCCCCGGACGTTCGGGATCAATATCACTGGTACGGAAACGGTCACCGTGGGCGATACCCGGATTGTTCAAAGTCCCACCGTCATCGTCCATCGTATATCCGCCGGTCAGCATCTCATCGCGTCCGTCGCCGTCCACATCGGCAATACGAATCTGGTGGAATGCAGGTCCGCCGGTAGGTTTGCAAAAGAGTTCCTTCCACTCGCCGGCTTTACCGCCGCCGAAGTCATAAGCAAAAGCACTGTTGTAGTAGCTGTGGCTTCCACTGGAGGTACGTGTATGCCATTCCATAATGACAGCCGGATGGATTCCATCAGGATAGAACACTCCCACATGCCCCACATGCTTGTTGTATTCGTCTCCCATCAGGGACGATTTGTTTGTACGGTTGTAGGCTGAGTTGTAAGTCTGTTCTACAGAGTGTTTCTCTACACCGGTCATTCCATCCACCACCGTCATGTACCGAGGGGCATTACGGCTCGATTGGCTTTCATAGTTGATAATACCGTCACCATCCGTATCACCGGTAGTACCACCGTTCACATAGAGGCCGAATGTTTTGTTCTCGCTGTCCCAGAACTGGGTGCCGTCACTGGTTTGCATGACTACGTCTCCCTTGCCATCGCAGTCCATATCATAGGCCAATATCATATCATCCTGTCCGGCGCAGCTCAACTCATTAGGCCCCAATTTCACTGTCCAAAGGTGCTTTCCCGTGCTGAGATAAGCCTCCACATAGCAATCGAGTCCGTCAGTATTGCTCTTTCTGTTGACCACATAATCCATTTCACCGTCTCCGTCCAAATCTGCCGGCCAGACGTAAGCTGTATTATAATTGGCTGCCACCAACGGAGAGTCATCAAAACGTATGCTCATAAACATATTTTGCAAGTCGTAGCTACCTACTGTATGGGCATTGCTATGCTCGGACTCCACCCCGTTGTTCACCAATGTAACGGTTATCTGACTTCCAGCAGGAATCTTGGAAGCCGTTGTCGAGAAGTTCGTATTTGTCAGTGGCGAAGCATTCAGTTTGGAACCATTCACATAAACGTTGTATTGTGTATCTTCCACTTCTTGAGCCATACGACGCCAAGTGATAAGGGCGCTGCCACCGTTCTTCACGGCCACTATACCACGTCCCAAAGGTTGTTGGATACGTTGTCCTTGAGTTTCAACGGAAAAAAAGGCCAACAATCCCCATAATGTATAAGGTAAAAATCGTTTATTCATGTGTTATTATAATTTAGTTCTTCTTTGTATCCCGATTTTCGGAACAAAGGTAAGAAAAAGTATCATAAAATAAAGTACATTTATGTTTTTTTTGTCACAGCACAGAAAAAATAGCAGATTACACTCCTCCGTGTGGCTTTTTTAGCTATCTTTGCAGAGGCTAAAGCGAGAATCCAATGAGGAGATTGATACCTTATAATATTAATATAAGCGGACGACTGGTGCAGCTCGACCGCCCGCAAGTGATGGGCATACTGAACATCACCCCCGACTCGTTTTATCCGGAAAGCCGCAAGCAGACGGAAACAGAAATCACCACCCGTGTGGAGCAAATAGTCAGCGAAGGAGCCTCCATGATAGACATTGGAGCCTGCTCTACCCGTCCGGGAGCAGAAGAAGTCTCAGTCAAAGAGGAGGCAAGACGGTTGCGCACCGGGCTGGCCATCATCCGAAAAACAGCTCCCGAAACCATCATTTCTGTAGATACCTTTCGGGCAGACGTGGCCGCCATGTGTGTGGAAGAATATGGAGCCGGCATCATCAACGACATTTCCGCTGGCGAGATGGACAAACAGATGTTTTCCACCATCGCCCGTCTGCAAGTCCCCTACATCATGATGCATATGCAAGGGACACCGCAAACCATGCAACAGGCACCGCACTACGACAACCTGTTGCGTGAAGTCTTCATCTATTTCGCTGAAAAGATTGACCGCTTGCACGACATGGGAGTAAAGGACATCATCTTAGATCCCGGCTTCGGCTTCGGAAAGAGCCTCACACACAACTACGAACTGATGGCCCATTTGGAGGACTTTGCCGTCTTCGACCTTCCCTTGCTCGTAGGAATTTCACGCAAATCCATGATATATAAGTTACTGGATTGCACACCGGATGACTCATTGGGAGGAACCACCGTGCTGAACACATGGGCTATAACCCAAGGGGCACATATCCTGCGGGTACACGACGTGAAGAGTTGCGTAGAGTGCGTGAAAATTTGCGAAGAGATTTACCGAAATTCATCATCAACAATTCAACTGTATCATCCGTGTTCATAGACTTTGGAATAAAAGACCTTATAGACATCCTGCTGGTAGCCTTTCTGCTCTACAAGGTGTACAAGCTCATGAAGGAATCCGGTTCACTGAATATCTTCATCGGTGTATTGGTATTCCTTTCCATCTGGGTGCTCGTTTCCCAAGTGTTGGAAATGCGCCTGCTCGGCTCTATCTTCAATATGTTGCAGAGTGTGGGCGTCATTGCACTCATTGTCCTTTTTCAAGAAGAAATTCGCCGTTTTCTGCTCACATTGGGCACCCAGCATCGCGCCCGCGGTCTGCTGAAGCTGTTCGGCCACAAAAAGGAGAAGATTGAACGCACTGACATCCTACCCATCGTCATGGCTTGCCTGAGCATGAGCAAGCAAAAAGTGGGCGCACTCATTGTCATCGAACAGGAAGTGCAGCTGGGGGAGATTATCCGCACGGGCGACACCATCGATGCCATCATCAACCAACGTCTGATTGAGAACATCTTTTTCAAGAACAGTCCGTTGCACGACGGAGCCATGATTGTCAGCCACAACCGCATCAAAGCCGCAGGTTGCATTCTTCCCGTCTCGCACGACCTCGATATACCGCGCCATTTGGGGCTCCGCCACCGGGCTGCTTTAGGCATCAGTCAGGCATCAGATGCCTTGGTTGTCATCGTCTCCGAAGAGACTGGTGCCATTTCTACAGCACGGGCAGGCAAATTCCGCTTGCGACTTACGGCTGAGGAGCTTGAGCGCGAGCTGATGTCAAGCATCTGAGACATATCCTTTTGTGAGAAAACAACTAAAAACAAATTAACATAGACCATAAGATATGATACAATCAATGACCGGATACGGCAAAGCAATGGCCGCATATGGCGACAAGAAAATATTTGCCGAAATCAAGTCGCTCAACAGCAAGGCAATGGACCTGAGTACACGCATTGCCCCACTCTATCGCGAGAAAGAGATGGAGATACGAGCCATTATCACCCAAGCTTTGGAGCGGGGAAAAGTGGAATTCAATCTTTGGATAGAGAAAGAAGCTACCGAAACCGCCACTCCCATCAACAGTGCATTGGTAGCCAATTACTACACACAAATCCAATCCATAGCCGTACAAAACGGGATTCCCGAACCGACCGATTGGTTCAGTACACTCTTGCGTATGCCCGATGTCCTCACTCGGGTAGAATTGCAGGAGTTGGATGAAGAGGAATGGAAGACCGTCCGCTCGGTAGTGGAAGAAGCCGTCGGGAAACTGGTAGATTTCCGCAAACAGGAAGGAGCTGCATTGGCCAAGAAATTCGGCGAAAAACTCGACAACATCAGTACACTGATGAAGGCCATCGAACCTTACGAACAAGAGCGTGTGCAGAAAATACGCGAACGTATCGTTGACAACCTTTCCAAACTGCCTGTTGAATATGACAAGAACCGCTTGGAGCAGGAACTTATCTACTACATTGAGAAGCTGGACATCAACGAGGAGAAACAACGCCTGGCCAACCACCTCTGCTATTTCCGCCAAACCATGGAAGAGGGACACGGACAGGGAAAGAAATTGGGATTCATCGCTCAGGAAATGGGACGCGAAATCAACACCACAGGAAGCAAGAGCAACCAAGCGGAAATGCAAAACATCGTGGTAAAAATGAAAGACGAACTGGAGCAAATAAAAGAACAGGTATTGAATGTCATGTAATCAACTTATGAACAAACTCATCATCTTTTCAGCCCCTTCGGGTTCAGGCAAATCCACCATCATCAACTATCTGTTGGGATGCGGACTCAACCTCAGTTTCTCCATCTCCGCCACCAGCCGTCCGCCACGTGGCCAAGAGCAGCACGGAGTAGAATATTTCTTCCTCACACCCGAAGAATTCAAGGAGCGCATTGCCAACGGAGAGTTTTTGGAGTATGAAGAGGTCTATACCGACCGCTTCTACGGCACCCTGAAATCGCAGGTGGAAAAACAGCTGGCTGACGGGCAGAACGTCATATTCGACGTAGATGTGGTAGGCGGATGCAACATCAAACAATTTTATGGCGACCGTTCCCTCTCGATCTTCATCCAACCCCCATCGGTAGAAGAGTTGCGCAGACGACTCGAAGGACGGGATACCGATTCCCCCGAAGTCATCGAAAGCCGGATTGCCAAAGCCGAATATGAACTGGGATTTGCGCCGAAGTTCGACAAAGTCATCATCAACGACGATTTGGAAACAGCCAAAGCTGAAGCCTTGCGAGTAATACGGGAGTTTCTGAATGGCAACTCATAATTGTGTCTGAAAAAAGAGCCTATGCGCATCGGGATATTCGGAGGGTCATTCAACCCCATACACATCGGTCATTTGGCTTTGGCCAACTACCTCTGCGAATACGAGGAGCTGGACGAAGTGTGGTTCATGGTGTCACCGCACAATCCGCTGAAGGAGCGGAGTGACCTTTGGCCGGACGATTTCCGTCTTCGATTGGTGCAAGAGGCCATCAGAGGCTACGACAAGTTCCGTGCCTCCGATTTTGAATTCGGCCTCCCACGGCCCAGCTATATGGTAAACACACTCAGAGCCTTGCGCGAAACCTATCCCTCACACACGTTCACACTCATCATCGGAAGTGACAATTGGGAAACCTTTCCCCGATGGCACAAGCACAAAGAACTGTTGGCCGAGAATCACCTGCTCATTTACCCACGACCTGATTATCCTTTGAAGGAGAGCGGCATACCATCAAATGTCAAACTGACTCATGCCCCCATGATGGAAATCAGCTCCACCTTCATCCGCCAAGCCCTCCGCCAGGGAAAGGACGTACGTTATTTCCTTCCCCACGGCATTTATCACTTATTGAAAGAAACAAAAAAGGAATGAAACGAGCCATCATCATCGGAGCCACCTCGGGCATAGGACGAGAAGTAGCCCGCCTGCTGGCAGAAGCCGGTTGGCAGATAGGCATTTGTGGAAGGCGGGAAGCATTGTTGCACTCCCTACAAGCCGACTTCCCTCAAGGACAAGTGGAAACGGCCGTAGTGGATGTAACCTCTGCCGACGCACCTGCACAGGTGCAACGGCTGATTGACCGTCAGGGAGGGATGAATCTCTTTTTCCTCAGTTCGGGCACAGGCTCACAAAATGCCGACCTCAACCCGGAGATTGAGTTGCGCACCGCCCGTACGAACTGCGAGGGATTCATGCGCATGACCACTTTCGCCTTCAACTACTTCAAGACGCATTTGCCCGCTCATTCAGGCGAACGCGGCCACATCGCTGTCATCAGCTCCGTGGCCGGCACCAAAGGCATAGGTCTTGCACCAGCCTATTCGGCCACCAAACGCTTTCAGAACACCTACATCGATGCACTCGAACAGCTGGCACACCTCCACCACCTGCCCATTGATTTCACCGACATCCGTCCGGGCTTTGTGGCCACCGACCTTCTGCGCGACACCAACTACCCTCTGCTGATGCAGGTTTCTCCTGTAGCAAAGAGCATTGTCCGAGCCCTTGTCAAAAGGCAGCGTATCTGTATCATTGATGCACGCTACCGTGTATTGGTCTTCTGTTGGCGGCTCATTCCCCGATGGATATGGAAGCGTCTGCCGCTCAAACATTCTTCTGCCGCCAAAGCCTGATTGGCACACCCGTTTTTTCTCCCCCGTTCGGAAAATATTTATTTCAGGCAGGGGAGGAAAAAAGTTAGAGCAATGTGGGAGATTATACACACAATTTTCATATTTTTGCACCCGAAAAAAGACAAAGTATGATGGTCATGAGAAAAATGATGGCAACGGCTCTGATGGTGATAGCCGGTGCAACAGGTGCAAGTGCACAAAACAGCTATTTGGTGACGACGGCCAGACCTCAAGAGGACACGGCCCAAAATTCAACAGCAAAGGCTTCACCCGAAGCATTGTTCATCAGCAACAATTTCAGATACTACAGTCTGTGCGACTGGATGCCGGGCATGAAATTCATGGTCATCCCCGAACGGATGGACTTGATTGTCTCCACTTTCAAACTGGCAGCTACAGGAAAAGATGTGGACAGCGGAGAGTTGAAGCACAAAATTATGGAATACCAAGGAGTGGATGTCACCGAACGTGGTTTCCTGCACTTCAACTTCTTGTGCGACAGTATCGAATATTATTGCGAAATAAAGAATACCACATTGGCCGACTATTGCTCCAATCCCAAGAAAGGCATCAAGACATTGGCTTACTTAGGTGATGTGGATATAGCCAATGCCCTCCTCGTCGGACAGACACTCTACACACGATGCGACACCTACTATCAGGACGATGCAAACTCTACCAACGGTTGCCGCGAAGTGAAACTCCCCATAAACACCCCTGTAACCGTAACCGCCGTAGGAGTGGGCAGCCGCGCATTCCCCGTAAAGATTGTGTTTGAGGATGCCAAAGGAACTGCTTATTACAAGGAGGTAGCCATCTCAAAAACAAACAGCGGAATGCTCGACTCGGAGTTCATCATGAACAAAGCCGACCGCCTGTTCACCAAAGCCTTCGGATTCACCGACCCTAATCAAAGCCGGAAAGAACAACTGTTGGCGCAATACAACGGCAAAATGCTTTACCTCAAGCACGCCAGCGAAATGACGTACGATTCTGAAGAGCGGACGATGAAACGATATACCCAATATACAGTCAGAAACATTGATGTCATCAACGGCACCAACCATATACTCCTGCACCTGTCTGACAAAAAAGGAGAAATATACACCAAACGGGTGACCCTCGTCCGCGAAGATGTGACAGGCGATGCGCACCAAAGCGAAAACTATTTCAATGAAGTATTCGGCATGGGCAACCTGCGCAAGCTATATCCCGCCATCTCAGAATCCATCTGGAGCAAAATTGAGTCAAGTGAAGTGGGATTAGGAATGAATATGACCGAAGTGCGCCTCGCTGTAGGTGAGCCCATGCGGACCTACAAAGATCCGCATACCGGACATCAGGACTGGATTTACGAAAACCGTACGATTATCTCGTTCAAAGCGGGGGAAGTAGTAGCAATCAAATAAATTATACACCGATTTATTTGGGCATATTCTCCTTTTGTCCTATCTTT
>CAZTPB010000007.1:0-27086 GCA_964614555.1 uncultured Bacteroides sp. | reverse complement strand
AAAGATAGTGCAAACCGAGAGAAGAACAAAATAATTAACGGAAATCAAAGTATCTTTAGTTACTGCCAACGGCTTTGGCAGACGTCTGCCAAGCCTGTGGCAGATGTCTGCCATCATAGTGGCAGTAGTCTGCCAAAGGCTTGGCAGGAGGTAACAGCAGGCAGGTGATTGGTGTAGAAGCCGGTGCTACTCTTGCGAGAAGCGCACGGTCTGCATACCTACAAGGCGGTCGTAGCGGGCACCGAAGGGGCGGTGATAGACGAGGATGAGGTAGTCGTTCTCCGTCTCGTAGAAGTTGCCGGCGGCAGGAGCTGTCTGTCCGGTGTCGGAGCCGTCGGGCACAAAGAGGTAGAGCCAGTTGTAGGCTCCCTGCTTGAGCAGCTGCACTCCCTCGTATGTGCGTGTCTGCGGATTGTAGGTCAGGGCAAAGTCGGGGGTGAACTGGTCGTAGGTGAAAGCACCATTGAGATAGAACTTGCCGCCGGGCAACGGAGTGTCGAACCCTTCGAGGGTGAAGTGTACGAAGAGGTAGTCGGCCTCGGTGGCATTGTCTTGTGCCATGTCGTAGCGTATGAAGTAGTGTCCGTCCTGATCCTCGTCGTAGCTATATACGCGGCGCGGCAGGTCGGGGTAGAGGATAGCGTGGTAATAGGGGTCGAAGTAGGTCATCTGCTCCACGTCCTGTGTGGCGTAGTGCATATTGACAATCTCGAAACGGCGGTATTCGTTTCCGGCTTCGAAGATGAGCTGCCGGTTGTGTACGTATTGCAGTTGTCCGGGCTGGAGGTAGGTGGGTGTCAGGCCGGTGACGCAATTGTCTGTGCGCAGATTCTGGCTCACCCGCACCTTGAACTCCGTGCGCGGGTCGGTGACGTTCATTTGTCCGTAGTTCACCGTGAAACTCACCTGTTGGTGACTTTCGTTGGTGTCAATGTCTGTGTTGCCGCTCACTGTGGCCGACACGGCCACACCCGGCTCCACCACGGAGAAGCAGACTTGTGCTACGGGTGTCTCCTCGTTGTCTTCGCCGAAGATATCCACGCGGTAGTTGCCCGAGAGGAGTAGCTGCACCTCGTCGTTGGGCAGTGCGAAACGGTAGTGTGTGTAGAGCATGGTGGTGTTGAGCGAATTCTGATAGTCCTCGATGACATTGTCGCTGAATCCCTGCAAGTAGTCTGTCTCGAAGAGGTCGCTGGGGGTCCAGTCGGCATTGCAGTGTACAATCTTGTAGGTGTAGCGGTGGTATTCGTGTGTCAGTTCGTCGAAGGAGATTTCCATCCGGTCGGGTGTGCCCATACGGATGACGGGTACTGACTGCCAGTCGCCGTTGGCCAGTGCCTGGAGGGTCTTGATGTGTGGTACGTTGACACAGTTCTTCTGTGCCCTTGCGGTAGTGCCGAAGAGTATCAGGAGTAGGGGGATTAGAAAGAGTCTTTTGTTCATTGCTCAGCTTTTTTCTCTCTTTTATAACGCAAAAGTAGTACAAAAGATTGATTTTTCTTATCTTCGCAGGCGAAATTATGGAAATATTAAGTGAGATGGAGAGAAAATGGAGAGAAGTGCTTGTCCTGCTGATGCTCATTGTCCCGTTGTGTGGATGGGCGCAAACGGTGGTATATACCAGCGAAGACAGCCTCAAGGTGGAGCGGCTGCTGGACGAAGGAAAAGGGATGAGTCGGGGAGGCGGACGTATCCTGCATTTTGCCCGCAGCTTCATCGGGGTGCCCTATGTGGCGGCCACTTTGGAGGTGGGGGATAGTGAACGGCTGGTAGTGAACCTGCGTGAATTGGACTGCACTACGTTTGTGGAGACGGTGCTGGCACTGGAGATGGCTGCAAGAGAGCCGGAAGCGGGATTCAGGGAGTTCGTAGAGGCACTGCGCACATTGCGCTACCGGCAGGGGGTAGTGGCCGGATATACGTCGCGTCTGCACTATTTCACGGATTGGATAGACGATAACACGACGCTCGGACTGGTGGAGGAGGTGACGGGAGAGGAGTGGCCTTTCACTGCAGTGCAGACATTGTGTACCGACTTCATGAGCCGTCATCCGGAGAAGTACAAACATTTGCAGGGACATCCCGAACGGACAGACAGCATCCGGAAACAGGAGAACCGCCTCACGGGACGGAAGGTGCGATATATTCCCAAAAGCCTCTTCAAGGAGGGATGCGACCGTCTGCCCGTCAGGGACGGTGATGTGCTGGCATTGACCACCCGAATCCGTGGCCTGGATGTGTCGCACTTAGGATTTGCCGTGTGGATGGACGACGGACTGCTGCACCTGCTCAATGCTTCGTCGCAGAAGGGCAGAGTGATTCTCGATGAGCGCACGCTCTATCAATACTCTGCTTCACTGAAAAGCCAGACAGGAATGAGGGTGGTGAGGATAAATCCATAATGTCATAGAGTCATACATCATGATTCTCTTTCTCCCTCTCCCTCTTTTTTCTTGTTTTTTCCTCCGCGATGACCGGGACGGCGGCGTTTCTTCTTGGCCGGTGCATTGGCTGCTGCTTCGGGGGATGGAGCAGGATTGCCGGCAGATGCACTCTCCTTTTTGGCCTTACCGTTGTTGCTGTTCTTGCCGCCTTTTCCACGACGGGGGCCTCCATGTTTTTTGCCCCTTTCATTGCGACGGCCTCCTGAACGCGACTTGCCGGGTTTGTACTCCGGAGCTTCACCCAACTCTTCGGGTACAGGCAACTTTTCCACTTCGCGCTCAATGAAGTCTTCGATGGTGCGGAAGCGTGTCTGGTCTTTAGGACCTACAAAGGTGATGGCTTTGCCTCCGGCTCCGGCACGTGCGGTACGTCCGATGCGGTGGATATAGTCTTCGCAATCGTGTGGTACGTCGAAGTTGATGACCATGGCAATGTCATCGATGTCGATGCCGCGTGACACGATGTCGGTGGCTACGAGGATGTCGGTGTGTCCGTTCTTGAAACTTCGCATGATGACATCGCGCTCGCTCTGTTCGAGGTCGCTGTGCATTTCGCCTACGTTGAGTTTCATGCGCAACAGTGCCTTTGTCACCTCCTTCACCTTCAGTTTCGACGAGGCGAAGACGATGACACGCTTGGCCGTCTCGTTGGTGAAGACGTGCTGTATGATGCCCAGTTTCTGCGACTCGTTGCAGATGTATGCCCCCTGCACAATCTTTTCTGCAGGTTTGCTGACAGCCAGCTTCACCTCTACGGGATTTTTGAGGATGGTGTGTGCCAGCTGCTGTATCTTTTGCGGCATGGTGGCACTGAACATGATGGTCTGTCGGGTCGGCGGCAGGAGCTTGACAATCTGTAGGATGTCGTCGCTGAAGCCCATGTCGAGCATACGGTCGGCCTCGTCGAGAATGAAGAAGCTGACGCGCGACAAATCGACATAGCCCATATTGATGTGTGCCAACAGGCGGCCGGGTGTGGCGATGACCACATCAGCACCCAGTGTCAGCCCCTTCTGCTCTTGTGCGAAGCGGATGCCGTCGTTTCCTCCATAGACAGCCACACTGCTGCTGGGCATGAAGTAGCTGAAAGCCTCCATCTGTTGGTCGATCTGCTGGGCCAGTTCGCGTGTGGGAGCCATGATGATGCAGTTGATGCAGTCATCGGGGTAGCCCCCCTTGGAGAGTTGGTTGAGCACGGGCAATAGGTAGGCCGCCGTTTTGCCGGTGCCTGTTTGTGCCACACCGATGAGGTCATGTCCCTCCAGAAGGGGGGGGATGGTATGTTCTTGTACGGGTGTGCACTCTTCAAAATTCATCGCATCAAGCGCATCGAGTACGCAGTCTTCTAAATCAAGTTCGTCAAAATACATATTCTTTCCTTGAATGGGTTTAGGGAGTCTTTTCTATAAGAAAATGCAAAAATAGTACTTTTTCCTGAAAGAATCCCTATTGGGAGTGAATATTTTGAATATTGCCAGTTGTTTGACTGTTGAACAAAAGCATCGTGCATCGTGTTTCCATGTAGTTTTCCAAAGAAAGAACCCAAAAACTAAAAAAATGGATTATGGTAAGACGGAGTGCTTTATTGCTATGTGCAGGAGGGTGTATGCTGGTGGCGTATGCCCAGCGTTCGGACGACCTGCTGAACAAAGCTTTGCCGCAGAGCTGGCCGGAGGATACTGAGGTTTTCCTGCAGACAATGCCGGTGGACGACCGGTGGTGGAAGGTGTTTGAAGACCCTACGCTCGACTCGCTGATAGCTGTGGCTTCGCATAGTAACTATTCGTTGGAGGAAGCCTTGCTCAGGATGGAGCAGGCCAGACTCAGCCTTTATGTGGAGCGGGGAGCCTTTGCCCCTACATTGTCGGTAGGAGGAGGATGGACACGCCAGCAGACAAGTGGTAATGCCGGTAGCGAAAGAAGCTGGTCAGGCGCATATAACCTGACAGCATCGATGAGTTGGGAAATAGACCTTTCGGGGCGTATCCGCAACCGGGTGAAGGCGCAGCGCGAAAACTATCTGGCCTCGCAGGAGGAGGTGAACGGGGTGATGGTCTCACTTTGTGCTCAAGTGGCGACGGCCTATTTTACCCTCAGACAGTATCAGCAGGAACTGGAGGTGCTCGACCACAACTGTGAGTCGCAGCGTTCGGTAGTGGCCATTACTGAGGCACGCTACAAATCGGGACTGGCTTCAAAACTGGATGTGGCACAAGCACGTTCGGTGTATTATGGTACATTGGCTCAGGTGCCGGCCATGGAAGCTAACATTGTACAGACGATGAATACGCTGTCTGTCCTGCTCGGAGAATATCCGATGGATGTTGTGCCGGGGATAGGTGGGATACGTCCCTTGCCTGAATATATCGAGCCGGTAGGAGTGGATGTGCCCGCAGCCTTATTGCGCCGTCGTCCGGATATCCGCCAGGCTGAACGTCAGGTGAATGCCCATGCGGCACAACTGGGAGCATCGAAAGCCGAATGGTTGCCCCAATTCTTTGTCAACGGTTCGATTGGATATGCTTCTCATGATGTTGACAGGTTGATGCGTTCGGGCAGTATGGCTTGGGAGATAGCTCCGTCGTTCAGTTGGACCCTCTTCAATGGAGGACAACGCTACAACGGGGTACGGATAGCCCGGATACAGCTTGATGAAGCCGTCAGCCAATACAACCAGACAGTGTTGCAAGCCATGCAGGAGGTGAACAATGCCATGACTACCTACAGCAATTCGGTAAAGCAGATAGTGGCTACCCGACAGGCATTTACCCAAAGCGAACAGGCACTGGAACTTTCGCTCGACCTCTACAAGCAGGGACTTTCACCTTTTCAGAATGTGCTTGACGCCCAACGTTCGTTGCTCAGCTATGAAGAGTCGCTGGTGCAGGCACAGGCATATTCGCTCATTTCTCTGGTGCAGATGTATCAGGCACTGGGAGGAGGATGGGGAGAATAGTTGAAAGGTTGAACATCCTGACCCCTCAACAGCGTGAGGCGCTTTTATCATAATAAAAACATAGGAGACAAACTTTATGAAATGTAAAACAACAGTTGGCATCCTGCTCATGGCCTTGCTGGTGTGCAGCGGATGCGGAAACAAGAAGGTGAAAGTTGGGGCTGCTGGTGAAAGTCTGCCCATCGAAGTGGCTCATCCCGAAGTGAGGGATGTGACGCTGACTAAGGAATATCCCGGGTATCTGTCTGCCGATGCTGCCATCGGGCTTGTGGGCAGGGTGAACGGCGTGCTGAAACAGAGCAATGTGATAGCCGGACAACGGGTGAAACGAGGCGACTTGCTCTACATCATCGAGCCTGCTCAGTATGAAGATGCTGTGTTGCAGGCTGAGGCTGCACTGAAGACTGCAGAAGCCGAACTGGCCTATGCACGTAGCAGTTATGAGCGGATGAAAGAGGTAATCAAGAGCGAAGCCGTCAGCGAAATACAGCTCTTGCAGACAGAGGCCAACGTGAAGAAGTGCGAGGCGGATGTGAGCAATGCTGAAGCGGCACTCAGTTCGGCACGCACTACTTTGGGATACTGCTATGTGAAGTCGCCTGTGGACGGGCAGATATCGAAGGGAAACTATTCCGTAGGAGCCTATATTCCCGGAGGTGGTTCGCCAGTGACATTGGCCACGGTCTATAAAGACGATCGTATGTTCTCTTACTTCAACATCACAGACAACCAATGGCTCAACCAGTTGCTGATAGAAGAACTGACCAAGCATTCGCCGGACAGTACCTATTATGTCACCGTCACCCTTGGGGCGGAGGGCAGACAGCAGTGGAAAGCAAAACTGGACTATCTGTCACCGAACATCACGCTCTCTACAGGTACGTTGGAGGTGAGAGCTGAACTGGAAAATCCGAACGGATTGTTGAAAGCCGGTTCGTATGTGAGCATCACACTGCCCATCGGTGAAGTGAAAAACGGAATATTGGTGTCCGATGCTTCCATCGGCACCGACCAGCTGGGGAAGTATCTCTATGTGGTCAATGATTCCAATGTGGTGCACTATCGTCCGATACAGACGGGACAACTCGTAGATGATACCTTGCGTCTGGTGAAGAGCGGACTGCGCCCTGGCGAACGTTATGTCACCAAAGCCCTGTTGAAGGTACGCGACGGAATGGCGATCATGCCGGTGGAAAAGTGAAACTTTAAAACTTTGCGTTATGAACCTATCAAAATTCTTTATCGAACGCCCCATATTCGCAACGGTGTTGGCCTTGCTTTTTGTCGTGGCCGGTGCAGTGTGCCTGAATGTGTTGCCGGTGGCACAGTATCCCGACATTACACCGCCCACCGTGCAGGTGAAGGCATCTTATCCCGGAGCGAATGCACAGACGGTGGCACAGACGGTGGGGATTCCCATCGAACAGCAAGTGAATGGTGTGGAGGGTATGCTCTATATGAGTTCCACGTCGTCTGCTTCGGGAGAATATAGCCTGACAGTCACCTTTGAAGTAGGTACGGACATTGATATGGCCACAGTGATGGTGCAGAACCGCGTGAATGCGGCTTTGAGTACCTTGCCCGAACCGGTGAAGCAACAGGGAGTGACTGTGCGCAAGCAAGCTGCCAACATCCTGATGTTCCTGACACTGACCGGCGATTCGCTTTATGATGGTCTCTATCTGGCTAACTATGCACAACTGAACTTGGCCGACCAGTTGTCGCGTGTACCGGGGGTGGGAAGTGTGCAGGTGATGGGTGCGGGCAATTACTCCATGCGGGTGTGGCTTGACCCCGAAGCAATGCGCATACGAAGTCTCTCACCACAGCAAGTCTATCAGGCCGTGGCAGCGCAGAATATGGAAGTATCTGCCGGTTATGTAGGTCAGCCTGTAGGGGTGGGGGATGACAATGCCTATCAATACACCCTCTCGGTGCGTGGACGCTTGGTTGATCCGGAAGAGTTCGGTAACATCATTCTGCGTGTGGAGGATGGAGGACGTATCCTCCGGTTGCGCGATGTGGCCACTATTGATGTAGGAAGTCAGACTTACAGCACCGTGTCGCGAGTGAACGGGCAGCCGGCAGCTGCCATTGCGGTCTATCAATTGCCGGGAGCCAATGCCCTGAATGTGGTAGAACGTGTGCGCGACCGTATGGAAGAGTTGGGCGAATCGTTGCCGGTTGGTGTGCATTATAAGGTGACGCTGGATACTACCGAAGTGGTAAAAAGTTCTATACAGGAGGTATTGAAGACCTTTGCTGAGGCTACCTTGCTGGTCGTGCTCGTCATTTTCTTTTTCCTGCAGAACTGGCGTGCGGTAATCATCCCCTGCGTCACCATTCCCGTGTCGCTCATCGGTACGTTGGCCTTCATGGCACTGTTGGGATTTTCCATCAATATGCTCACCCTCTTCGGATTGATATTGGCCATTGCCATTGTGGTAGATGATGCCATTGTGGTGACGGAGAATGCCACCCGCCTGATGGAGAGTGGCAAATATGCGACACCGCGTGAAGCTACCGAACAAGCTATGAAAGAGATTACAGGCCCCATTGTAGGTGTAGTGTTGGTGATGTTGGCTGTTTTTATCCCTACGACCCTTGTCAGTGGCATTAGCGGACAACTTTACAAACAGTTTGCTCTGACGATTGCCGCATCTACTGTCATCAGCGGCATCAATTCGCTCACTCTTTCGCCCGCCCTTTGTGCCTTGTTGCTTCGTCCGGCTGTGACTGAACGCAAGAAGAATGCCCTTTTCCGTGGCTTCGACCGCATCAATGAGCGTGTGCAGCATCTTTTCGACCGTACGGTAGGAAAACTGCTGGTGCGCCCATTGATGGCAGCTACGACCTTTGTGTTGTTTGCTCTGATAGCTTTCTTCATGTTTGTAAAGTGGCCTTCTACTTTCTTGCCGGAGGAAGACGATGGCTATTTCATGGTGGCTGTGCAGCTGCCTCCCGCATCGTCCCTGCCTCGTACAGAGGAGGCTTGCAGCGAAGTGGAGCGCTTGTTGCTCTCTTATCCGGAAGTAGAGACCTGTATCACCATTGCCGGGTTTGGCATTATGAACGGCGGTGCACAGAGTAATGCCGGTACCTGCTTTGTGGTGTTGAAAGACTGGAAAGAACGTAAAGGGAGCGGACATAGTGCTGCAGAGGTGGTAGAAAGGTTCAATCGTGAAGCATACGCAGGTATTGAGCAGGCACAGGTGTTTGCCATGGTGCCTCCGGCTATTCCCGGATTAGGTAATACGGGAGGTTTGCAATTGGAACTGGAAGACCGTCGTTCATTAGGCACGAACGAAATGCAAAGAGCTATAAACGATCTGCTTGCCAGCTATCATACAGAACCTGCATTGGCTGGTTTAAGCAGTGTATATCAGGCAAATGTACCCCAATATTTCTTGCAAATAGACCGTGATAAGGTACAGATTATGGGGCTGAAGATGAGTGATGTATTCAACGCTTTGGCCTATTATATGGGACAGGCTTATGTGAATGACTATGTGCAATTCGGCCGTACTTATCAAGTGTTGCTTTCTGCCGGTGAGCGCTCGCAGAAGAATATTTCTGATGTGCTTCGGCTCAGTGTTACCAATGAAGACGGCCAAGTGGTGCCTTTCAGTGCCTTTACCCGGCTGGAAGAGAGATTGGGCATGGACTTGATAAGCCGTTACAATATGTATGATGCAGCAACCATTACCTGCAATGTGGCAGACGGATACAGTTCGGGTGAAGCTATTGATGCCATGGAACGGCTGGTAAAAGAACAATTGGGTGACCGTTTCGGATATGAGTGGACTTCTGTCGCTTACCAGGAAATTCATGCAGCCAATACTACTACGGTCATTTTTGTCATGGCGCTGTTGGTTGTCTTCCTTGTGCTCAGTGCGCAGTATGAGAGTTGGACGAGTCCTGTGGCTGCCATTATGGGAGTGCCCGTCGCTTTGCTCGGAGCCATTGTTGGCTGTTGGATTTTTGGATTACCGATAAGCATATATACCCAAATAGGTATCATCTTGCTCATTGCCTTGAGTGCCAAGAACGGTATCCTCATCGTTGAGTTTGCCCGTGATTTCCGGAAGGAGGGTAACTCCATCCGCCGTAGTGCTGAAGAGGCTGCCCATGTCCGTTTGCGTCCTATCTTGATGACCTCGTTAGCCTTCGTGCTTGGAGTGGTTCCTTTGCTGTTCGCTTCGGGGGCGGGAGCCGGTAGTGAGCGTTCATTGGGGGCAGCTGTAGTTTTCGGTATGCTGCTCAACACCATCATTGCTACTCTCTATATCCCCAATTGGTATGAATGGATGCAGACTCTGCAAGAACGTTTCTTCTACCGAAAAAGAAGAGTGAGTAAGAAGATGCAGTCGGAAAAGCAAGTCCGGCAAAGTAAACGAGAATAGCTAAAAATAGTAAAGCCAATAGTTTTGCTCCATATCAGCAAGACTATTGGCTTTTTTCGCTATCGTTCAAAGGAACTTCTGAGGGTAGAATGCCAACTTCTTTAACTTTTAATAGACATTATCTGTCTGCATCATTCAACACGGGGAACTTTTCTCTGAAGGCCGTCAATTTCTCCATATCCACATCGGCTATGGCTTCGGCCTCTTCACCGCGAGGGCAGGAAGCTATAGTCCTGCCATAGGGGTCGATGAGTACGCTGTCTCCACAATATTTGCAGGTAGGGTCGGTACCTACACGATTCACTCCTGCCACGTAGCATTGGTTTTCAATGGCGCGAGCCACCAGCAAGGCATTCCAAACTTCCACACGCGATGTCGGCCAACTGGCCACATAGAGTATCATATCGTAGTCGCCACGATTGCGTGACCAAATGGGAAAACGCAAATCGTAGCACACCTGTAAGAGAATACGTACCCCCATCCACTCCACAATCACCCTTTCGCTACCGGGTGTGAAGCGTTTGTGTTCGCCGCCATAGGTGAAGAGGTGCTTCTTGTCGTAGTAGGCCACCTCGTCATTGGGTTTCACAAAGTAGAACCGGTTGTAATAGCGTCCGTCCTCCTCTGTAGCCACACTTCCGGCCACGGCGGCACCACGCATATTTGCCTGACGCTTCATCCATGCAAGGGTATAGCCTTCACGCTCAGCGATATTCTCCGGTTGGGCACAGAAACCTGTGCTGAACATCTCCGGCAGCACATAAAGTTCGGCATCGGCATGGCGTTCAAAGGCTTCTTCGCACCGGCGACAATTTTCAGCCGGGTCGGCCCATGTGATATCACGTTGTAAAATGACAGTTTTCATTCTTCTTAAGGATGACACCTGATGAGTGGGTAATCCATCATCATTCATAATTGAACTTCACCTTTCCGCGGATGTCCGTCGATGAGCTGCCCACGTAAGCGGTGAACTTGCCGGATTCTGCTTTCCATGCATGCGAATCTTCGCACCAATACTGGAGCATTTCGGGGTTGATGGTGAAGGTCACTTGCTTGGTTTCACCGGGGGCGAGGGCAATTTTTTGGAATCCCTTCAGCTCCTTCACAGGTCGGAGCACGGTGGCTTTATCGTCGCCGATGTAGAGCTGTACCACCTCCTTGCCTTCACGGTCGCCCGTATTGGTGACGTTGAGGGTCAGAGTCAGCGGGCCGTCAGCGGTCATCGTCTTGGTCGAGAGGGTGGGGTTGCCATATTTGAAAGTCGTATAACTCAATCCGTGTCCGAAAGGATAGAGGGCAGGAACCTTCTTGGTGTCGTGCCAACGGTAGCCAACGAGGATATCATCCTTGTACTCCACCTTCACGCCATCGCCCGGATAAGCAATTTCACCGAAGGCATGGGCTCCACAGTCCTCCAATCGGGCAGGGTAGGAGATAGGCAGTTTTCCGCTGGGGTTCACCTTGCCACTGAGCACATCCACTACTGTAGGACCCATTTCAGAGCCGATGTACCAGCTCTGCACAATGGCCGGCATACGCTCGGGGAAGGGGATGCGCACGGCATTACCACTGGCAATCACCGTCACCACGCGGGGATTCACGTCGAGCATCTCCTTGAGCAGTTCATTTTGTCCGAAGGGGAGGTCGTAGGTCAGGCGGTCACTGTCCTCGCAATCCTGATGACGGCTCTTGTTCAGCCCGCCTACAAAGATGACGAGGTCTGCCTCGCGGGCCATGGCCACCGCCTCGGCTCTCAATGAATCGGTCACTTCCTTCTTCACCTTGGCCACGCTTCCATAGTAGCTCTTGCCCGCCTCGTATCCGTGGGCATAGCGTATCTTGTCGCCATAGGTTGCGCGCAGAGCGTCGAGTATGCTGGTTTCGTGCTGCACTTTCAATCCGGCTGCACCACCTCCGGCACTGAGGGGACGGATGGCATTGTCGCCCACAACGAGAATGGTCTTGTATCTCTTTTCATCGATGGGGAGCAGGGGAGTTTTGTCCTTGTCCACAGCCTTGTTCTGCAACAGTACGATGCCCTCGCCACCAATCTCGCGAGCCATGGCCGAGTGGCGTGCATAGTCCATGTTTCCGTAAGGCTTGTGTGTATTCATGGCCGTGCGGAAGATGAGCCGCAAGATGCGTGCCACCTTGTCATCGACGTTGCTCACAGGTATCTCCCCACTCTTGAGCATCCGCAAGTAGTCGTCGCCCAAGTAGCTGTGGTTGAAGGTGAAGGTCTTCTTCGTCAGTCCCTTGTCGGGGCGTTCGTCGGTACCCATCTCTATGTCCAATCCATTGAGGGCAGCTTCGCGGGTGTCGTGTGTGCCGCTCCAATCAGAAACCACCACACCGTCGAATCCCCACTCATCTTTCAGTATCTTGTTCAGCAGCAAGTCGTTGTGGCTGGCATGAGTGCCCAAGTACTTGTTGTAGGCACCCATGATGCTCCATGCACCACCCTCCTGCACGGCAGCCCGGAAGGCCGGCAGGTATATCTCGCGCAGTGCCCGCTCGCTGGCTATCACGTCAATGGTCCATCGGTTTGTCTCCTGATTGTTGAGCGCAAAGTGCTTCACACAGGCGGCTACGCCATTCTTCTGCAACTCCTGCACGTAGGGCACCACCATCTGGCTGGACAGGTAGGGATCTTCACCCATATACTCCAAGTTGCGCCCGTTCAGTGGAGTGCGGTAGATGTTCACTCCCGGGCCCAGCAGGATGTCCTTTTCGCGATAGCGTGCTTCCTCACCAATAGCCTGTCCGTAAAGTGCCGCCATGCGTGGATTCCATGTGGCTGCAAGGCAGGTGAGGTTGGGCATGGCCGTACATGAGTCGTTGGTCCAATCGGCCTCGTCCCACGTATTCCATGATATTTCGTAGCGTACGCCGTGCGACCCGTCGCTACTCCACAGTTCGGGTATTCCCAAGCGGGGTACACCGGGGCTGCAAAATTTGCTCTGTGCATGGCACATGGCCACTTTCTCTTCCAATGTCATACGTCCGATGGCATCCTTCACACGCTCCTCTATAGGTCTTGTCTCATCCATATAAACAGGGGTTTGAGCGATGACGCTTAAGCTCAATGTTGTGGCGCAGAGAGTAATGAATATCCTTTTCATGTGAGTAAATGTTTTATAGATACATTTTATTAAAAAATGCCCGCAACATCCCGATTCATATCGGAAAGCTACGGGACTATGATGTTAATCTTGCTATTTTACAAATCGTATTTAATCAGCCAAATGTTGGTATAAGAACCGTTTTATGCTCTTTTTGGGTGTCTTTTCAAATTCCTCTTTACAGATGATAAAACGGGAAATCTGTGAATAGGGAGGAATCATTGTGTTCAGTTCCTGCACATTGGCTTGCATGATTTTGTTCAATTCCTCTTCAGAAATATCTTTTGAATCATCGTAGTCGGGGTGGATAAGGGCAACCAGTTTCTCATTCTTTTGGATGATGATGGATTCTGAAACGTAAGTAAGGTTGTTCAGCTTGTCTTCGATTTCCTCCGGATAGATGTTTTGTCCTGAGGCACTGAGCAACATATTCTTGCTCCGCCCTTTGATGGTGACGTTTCCTTCAGCGTCTATCACACCAAGGTCTCCTGTGTGGAGCCATCCTTCAGTATCAATGGCTTCAGCGGTGGCCTCTTCGTTCTTGTAATATCCCAACATGACGTTGTCTCCACGACATACGATTTCGCCTACGATGTTTTGCGGGTCAGGGCTGAGCACCTTTACCTCCATGCGCGGAGCAGCTTTACCGCATGAACCCGGCTTGAATTTTTTCCAATCTTCGTAGCTGATAATGGGACCGCACTCTGTCATTCCGTATCCTACGGTGTAGGGGAAGTCTATCATTTTCAAGAATTTCTCCACATCTTGATTGAATGCCGCACCACCGATGATAACTTCGTAAAAACGTCCGCCAAAAGCATTGATGACCTTTTCGCGTACGGAGGCTTTGATTTTGTCGTTGATGATGGGCACTTTCAGCAATATCTTCATAGTCGGTGTCTGCAACTTGGGCAACACGGCTTTCTTGATAATCTTTTCGATGATGAGGGGGACGGCTATGACGATGTGTGGTTTGATGTCGGCAAATGCCTGGAAGATAATCTTTGGGCTGGGTATGCGGGTGAGGAAGAATATGTGGCAGCCTGTACAGAATTCGTAGATGAACTCGAAGGCCATACCATACATATGTGCCATGGGGAGCATGGATACGACATTGCTTCCGGCTTTGAGGTCAAGCACTTCATAAGCAAACAACAGGTTGGACCACAAGGCTCGGAAGGGTAACATTACACCTTTGGAGTTGCTGGTGGTGCCTGAGGTGTAGTTGATGATGGCCAATTGCTCGGGAGAGGCTTCATGCTCATAGTGTATATGCTCTATGCGGAAATTCTTCGGATATTTATGTCCGAACATTTCGTTCAAGTGTTCGCGGGCATAGGTCAGTTTCTCCGAGCGGCTTACCAGCAGTGAGAAGTCGTTCACCAGAATAATGCCCTGCAAGGCAGGCATCTGCCCGGCATCCAATGTAGGCCATACGGCATCGCCCACAAACATGAATTTGGCATCGGAGTGGTTGACGATGTTGTGCACTGTTTCAGGCTTGAATTCATGCAGGATGGGTACAGCTACCGCTCCATAGGTGATTGTTGCCAGAAAGGCTACTCCCCAATGGGACGAGTTGCGTCCGCAAATGGCGATTTTGTCTCCTTTCTCTACCCCTCCTTCTGCCATGAGTATGTGCATCTTTTCTATTTTACGGGCCACATCTTTATATTGCAGAGTGCTGCCATTGTAGTCCGTCAGGGCGTCCAAATCCCAATTTTTCTTTAATGAATTCTCTATGTAACCGATAAAACTATTTTCCATGATTTGCACATTTTTGCTTTGATTGTGCAAATATATAGCTTTTAATCGTTAATCCAAATAAAAAAGGATGAATTTTTTCAAAAGTATGGTTGTTTTTTTCCTTTTTAGTGATAATCGAGGTTTTCATTTAATGAAATGTCTATTTATGATAGACAAAGACACGAAGGATACAGGGGGGAGTACGCTGTATCCTTCGTATGCTGATTAATAGGGAAAAGGGCTTTTTGCTCACGTCCGTTCGCCAAAAATACGGCTTCCAATGCGTACCAGTGTGCTGCCTTCCTCGATAGCGATGGGATAGTCGTCACTCATTCCCATTGACAATTCGCAAAATTCTTCCCTGTCCGGAAAATATTTTTCTCTGACCTGAGAAAAAAAACGGTGCAGTATGGCAAATTCCCGGCGCACTTGCTCCATATCGTCGGTGTTACTTCCCATCCCCATGACACCGCAAAGGCGGACGTTCTCCATCTTTTTCCATTCGTCGGAAGCCAGTAAGCTGTAGCACTCTTCAGGGGTGAAGCCGAACTTTGTCTCTTCCTGTGCCACATGGAGTTGCAACAGACAAGGGATTACTCTGCCTGCCCGTTGGCCCTGCCGGTTGATTTCACACAACAGCTTGTAGGAATCAACTCCATGTATGAGGCTGACAAAGTGTGCGATGTATTTCACCTTGTTTGTCTGCAGGTGGCCGATGAAATGCCACTCGACGTCTTTGGGCAATTCGTTATATTTCTGAGTCAGTTCTTGCACTTTGCTTTCACCGAATATGCGTTGGCCACATTCGTAAGCCTCTCTGATAGCTTCTGTCGGATGGTATTTCGACACGGCTACCAGTCGTACATTTTCAGGTAGAGTCGCTTTTATTTTGCTCAGCTTTTCCTTTATGCTCATCTCGTCTATCGTTTGTTTAAGTCGGTTAGAGCCTTATTCGGTGACTCCGGCTTCAGGAAATTCAGGTTTTACGTCCGGTTCTACTTGGTATTGATAGACATCCATCAATGCAGTTTCAGTAACGGAGGCTATTTCATAGTCGGCCATAGTGCCTTTCATGCCTTCATCCAGTTTTTTCACTGCATCACGCAAATCGGATGCCTGAATGAGCAGGTGTGAGGCTGTCTTCTTCTCGTTTCCGCTCTTTTCATCGAGGGTGATAAAGAGAATTTTCGATTTGAACCATCGGTCAGCAGCCTCTTCGGTGCTGAAGAACACCTCGCTATAGTTTGCCCGTTTGATGTCCGATACGGTAAATTCACCACTGATGAAGGGAGTCATCTCTTCTATAATACGTGCTTCTGCTTCCGTGAAACTCAGTGCATCCACGAGATAGGGTTCATTCACTTTTTTTACACTTCCGTTTTCCATCGTCTTTTCGTAACGGATTTTGCATTCAAACCATGTGTGCATCATATTCCATCTTTGTTTTTTTGTTGTTATGAAATTATGTTTCCTGTTTATTCTATACCTTATTATATAATATATATGCGTGAAGAGGTTGAGAATGTCACTCCTCCTGTTGCAATTGGCTGACCCGTTGGCGGCTCAGTTCGTCTATTACTTCAGCAGCTACTTTCGAGGCGCTGATGGCGTCCAATTCATAGTGTGCGGCCAGTTCTTCCTGGATTTCCTGTAGCTTCATCATTCCCTTCTTGTTCAAAGCGGAAAAACTGCGTTCGTCTCCGGCCATACTTCCTTCCGTATAGATTTCCTCGATGACCGGTTGTGCCTTTTCGCGGAAAGCCCGTCTGAATATGTCATTCACTTTACGTGTGTATTCTTCCATGAGCCGTTCTTTTTCTCTTTCCATGGCGGCAGCATTTGCTTCCATAATCGAGTCGCTGATGTAATAGCTCTCACCGCTGATGGAGTCATAGACATAAGTGTTGTTTGCTGTAGGTTTGACGAAGTGTATGTCCTCTTCTCCCGATGTATTGGTCAGCCAATAGAGTCCGCCACATGCCAATAGGGTGAGTATAATCCACATCACACCTTTGAATAACATCATTTTCATGCGTGAAAACTGTATGATGCCATTCAGCTCCTTGAGATTCTTCGGCCGCTTGTCGGGGTGTGCTTGTACTGCTTTTTGTACGGCCTTCCTGTAGCGGTAGGGCAGAGCGCTCATGTCGTAGAGCCATGCGATAAGTTTTCCCAAAGAGTAGATGTCACTTCTCACGTAGTCTTCTCCACCGTTGTCCGTCATCAGTTCGGGTGCGGTGAATTCGTCCGCCTTCACTCCCAAGTGTGGCAACATTGTGGCGTATGCTTCTTGTGGGTTGGTGAGTTTCACCGTCAGGTCGCCCTTTGTGAGCAGGATATTGTGCGGGTGCAGGTGCAGGTGGCATCTTCCTTGTGCGTGCAGGAAAGCTACAGCTTCTGTCACTTCGCTGACTATGCGGTCCAACTCCTTTCCGTTGGTCACGAATGAAGGATTGTCGTGCAGATAGTCGTCCAAGGCTATCCCGTTCGGAGTCTCCATCAGGCAACAGCCCTTTTGGGCGGAAGCCGTTGGCCTCAGGATGTTCGGATGGCGGCAATCCTGCATCAGTTCCATCTCTTGTTCGAACGCGTTGATGCACGAGAGGTCGGTGGCATATTCAGCCTTCAACTGGTGTATGACTATACGTCGTCCCTCCTTTATCCTTTTATAAGTTTCAGTCAGATAGGAACTTGTCAGTCTCTTTTCCTCCTTCTGTTGTCCGTGGATAATCATGTTTTTCTTTTTACAGTTTAGAAAACAGGTACAAAAGTAACCAATTTATTTGGGTTTGGAGGCAAAATAGGGTGATAAATTCAAATTATTCTCTGTAATTTTTGCAAGGGTAAAACATTCGTCTTATCTTTGCAATCCGTTTTTTAATCAAAGTAAAAGCAACTATGCCCAATATATCGGTTCGCGGACAAGAGATGCCCGCTTCACCTATCAGAAAACTTGCTCCTCTGGCTGATTCAGCCAAGCAACGTGGTGTACATGTCTATCATCTCAACATCGGACAGCCCGATTTGCCTACCCCTCAGGTAGCAATTGATGCTATCCGCAATGTAGATCGTAAGGTGTTGGAGTATAGTCCCAGTCAGGGTTATCGCAGCTATCGCGAGAAACTGACGGGATATTACAAGAAATTCGACATCAACCTGACGGCTGACGACATCATCATCACCACCGGCGGTTCGGAGGCAGTGCTGTTTGCTTTTCTTTCATGCCTCAATCCCGGTGACGAAATCATTGTACCTGAGCCTGCTTATGCCAATTATATGGCTTTTGCCATTTCTGCCGGTGCCGTCATCCGCACCATTACGACGACGATAGAAGAGGGCTTTTCGTTGCCCAAGGTAGAGAAGTTCGAGGAACTCATCAACGAGCGCACCAAGGCTATCCTTATCTGTAATCCCAACAATCCTACCGGCTATCTCTATACACGCCGTGAGATGAACCAGATACGTGACCTTGTGAAGAAATACGATCTTTATCTGTTTTCAGACGAAGTGTATCGTGAATTCATCTACACAGGTTCCCCCTACATCTCGGCTTGCCATTTGGAGGGCATAGAGAACAATGTGGTGCTCATCGACTCGGTGTCAAAGCGCTATTCAGAGTGTGGTATCCGTGTGGGGGCTCTCATTACCAAGAATGAAGAGGTGCGCAAGGCTGTGATGAAGTTTTGTCAGGCCCGTCTCTCGCCCCCGCTCATCGGCCAGATAGCTGCTGAGGCATCGTTGGATGCTTCCGAAGAATATTTGCGTGAGACGTACGACGAGTATGTCGAACGCCGCAAATGCCTGATAGATGGCCTCAACCGTATCCCCGGTGTATATTCTCCCATCCCGATGGGTGCCTTCTATACCGTGGCAAAGTTGCCGGTGGATGATTCTGAAAAGTTTTGTGCCTGGTGTCTTTCTGAATTCTCCTATGAGGGAGAGACGGTGATGATGGCTCCTGCCAGCGGCTTCTACACCACACCCGGTGCCGGCCGTGACGAAGTACGCATCGCCTATGTGTTGAAGAAGGAGGATCTTGTGCGTGCCCTTTTTGTGCTTCGCAAGGCGTTGGAGGCCTATCCGGGAAGAACCGTTTGACAGTTGTTGTATCATGAATTTTCCGCTTTTCATAGCTCGACGTATTTATCGCGGCGAGGGGATGGATGGTGTCCGTGTCTCCCGTCCGGCAGTTACTATAGCCATTTGTGGCATAGCGGTCGGATTGGCGGTAATGATAGTCTCCATAGCTGTGGCATGGGGATTCAAGCAGGAGATTCGTGATAAGGTGACGGGCTTCGGGGCGCATATTCAGATTGCGAACTACAACCGTACGGAGTCTTATGACAGCTATCCGATTGTGGGCGATGAAGACGTGATGACTGATATACGCACAGCCTCATCCGGTGTGGGGCATGTGCAGCGTTTTGTCAACACGCCCGGTATGCTGAAGACAGACAAGGCATTTCAAGGCATCTTTCTCAAGGGGATTGCCCAAGAGTATGACACCACCTTCATCGCACAACATCTGGTGGAGGGAAGGATTCCCCATTTTACCGATTCGGTGGCTTCGGGCGAGGTTCTTGTCTCCCGACGCATGGCCGACAAGATGGGGTTGCGTTTAGGGGACAAGATTTATACCTATTATATGCAGGAGAATGTCCGTGCCCGCCGTTTTGTCATCAAAGGTATCTATCGGACAGACTTTGCAGAGTATGACGACCGTTTCCTGATAACCGACCTCTATACTGCCCGCCGTCTTTCCGGATGGCACCCCGATCAGGTGAGTGGGTTGGAAGTGTTGCTTGCCGACGGAGCCTCAATGGACGATACGGCCGACGAGGTGGCTGCCGTTTTCAACCGCCGTCTCGACCTTTACGGCAATGCTTACCTCACGCAGAGCATTGCGCAGCTCTATCCTTCTATCTTTGCATGGTTGGATGTGCTCGACACCAATGTGTGGGTCATTCTTATCCTGATGATTGGTGTGGCCGGATTCACAATGATTTCCGGATTGTTGATTCTCATATTGGAGCGCACCAACATGATAGGCCTGCTCAAGGCACTCGGTGCTACCGATTTCACTATCCGCCGTGTCTTTCTCTGGTTTGCTGTCTTCCTGATAGGCAAAGGACTTTTTTGGGGCAACTTGACAGGAGGGGCTCTTTGTTTGTTGCAACATTTCTTCGGAATCATCAAGCTCGATCCGGCTACTTATTATGTCGAGGCGGTGCCCCTCCGTCTGGATTTCCTCTCCATGCTGTTGCTGAATGTCTGCACCCTGTTTGTCTCTGTATTGATGCTGGTGGGGCCTTCGTTGCTCATCTCACACATCAAACCGGCTACCAGCTTGCGGTTTGAGTGAGTGTAAGAAAAAATCAGAAGGCATCTTTTTCCGCCCAAAAGGACATATTTACCCCTGATTTGACCTTTTTAACATCGTTGGTTAAGGCTATCTTTGCAGCTCTATTGTTTGATATGGATATATGAAACTGAAAAGATTGTTTTACATAGCGGCTCTCGTTCTTATTATCAATGTCTTGCCAGCATCTGCGCAATACCGTTTGCGGGGGACAGTCACCGATTCACTGACAGGTGAGGCCGTGCCTTTTGCCTCCGTCTATCTCCTCAACACGAATGATGGTGTGCAGACGGACGATAGGGGGCACTTTTCCTTTGAAACCTCTCGGCCGAGCGGTGTGCTTATCGTCTCGTTCGTGGGATACAAGCCTTTTGAAAAGAAACTCCGTACATCGTCTTCCAAATCATTGCACATCAAGTTGGTGCCCGAAAGCTACGAGCTGACGGAGGTGGTGGTTCGTCCGGGGCGTGAACGATACAAGAAGGACAATCCTGCCGTGCGCTTTGTCAAAGAGATGATGGCACACAAGGATGACCATTCGCCCTATGAGCGCGACTATTATATCCGCGACCGGCACGACAAGACGACGCTGGCCATCAACAACTTCACGGAAGAGCAACAGCAGAAGTGGCTCTACCGCCGTTTCAAGTTCCTGAAAGACTATGTCGATACCTCTTCGGTGACAGGCAGGCCTGTGTTGCCCGTCTCTGTGCGCGAGAAGCTGGCTACCGACCTTTACCGCAAGTCACCCAACACGAAAAAACAGTTCGTCAAGGCACGTCAGCAAGAAGGCATTGACGACCTTCTTCCCAAAGAGAGTTTGGAGATGATGTTGGAAGAGGTTTTTCAGGATGTCGATATCTATGAGCCTAACATCCCGCTCTTTACCAACCGGTTTGTCAGTCCCCTCAGCAGTTTGGGGCCTTCTTTCTACAAGTATTACCTCAATGACACCACACTTATCAGTGGCGAGAAGTGCGTTGACCTTACCTTTGTACCCTTCAATTCCCAATCGTTCGGTTTTACGGGACATCTCTATGTCACACTCGACTCTACTTGGTTTGTCAAGCGGGCGGTGCTCAACCTGCCGAAGGACATCAACCTCAACTTTGTCAACTTCATGCAGATTGACCAAGAGTTCGACCGCGACTCCATCGACCGTACGCGCCGCCTCACCCACGAACACATCACCGCTGACCTGTTGGGCGAAGAGGGCAAAGGTGTCTATGCCCGGCGCGAAGTGACCTATGCCAACCACTCTTTCCTCCCCACGGAAGAGCAATTGGCACTGTTCGAACGTCCCGAACGGGAGATAGAGCCGACAGAGGGTGTCGCCCGACATGAGGAATATTGGACAGAAAACCGTATCGGTGAAGTGGCCGCCGGCGAAGGGGCGGTGAAGAACCTGATGGCACAATTGCGCGAGAATCCTGTCTATTACTGGACAGAAAAGGTGCTGAAGGTGCTCTTTACCGGTTACATCCCCACGACCGAACACGAGCCTGAGTTCTACTATGGCCCCATGAATGCCACAATCAGCGGTAATACGTTGGAGGGGGTACGTCTGCGTGCCGGAGGTATGACCAGTGCCTGGCTCAATCCCCACCTCTTGGCACGCGGCTTTGTGGCCTATGGCACCCGCGACAAGAAGTTCAAGTATCTGGCCGAACTGGAGTATTCCTTCAAGCGCAAGAAGGAGTATGCCAACGAGTTTCCCATCCACTCCTTGCGCCTGCACTCAGAGTTTGATGTCAACCAGTACGGACAGCACTACCTCTATACCAACAAGGATAATGTCTTCCTGATGCTCAAGCGCAAGCCCAACGACCAATTGGGCTACGAGGCCAAGCATCAGCTCATCTATACGCACGAATACCACAACAATTTTTCGTGGAAAGCCATTGCCCGTTATCACCGCTTTGAATCTACCCACTTGATTCCTTTCAAGCGTCTCTCAGGTGAGAGCAAAGAAACACCTTTCCACGATATCAATGCGGCTGAATTGGAGGTACAACTGCGTTATGCACCGGGTGAAAAATTTGTGCAGACACAATGGAACCGTTTCCCCGTCCATCGGGATGCCCCCATCTTTACCCTCTCGCATACTTTGGGCATGAAGGGCATATTGGGAGGAGAATATACTTTCAACCATACCGAGGCCGGCATACAGAAGCGTTTCTGGTTTTCGGCATTCGGCTATACCGACATCATTCTGAAGGGAGGCATGATATGGGACAAGGTGCCTTTTCCCCTGCTCATCATCCCCAATGCCAACCTCTCGTACACCATCCAGCCCGAGTCATACGCCCTGCTCAATCCGTTGGAGTTCGTCAACGACCGCTATGCCTCGTGGGATGTCACCTATTACCTCAACGGCTGGCTCTTCAACCGTATTCCCCTGCTCAAGAAGTTGAAGTGGCGCGAGATACTCTCCTGCCGTGGCTTCTATGGCAGTCTGGACGAACGCAATGTGCCTACCTCAGCCAACGGACTCCCTGTATTTCCTATGGGTAGCGGACAGATGGGCAATGACCCTTATGTGGAAGTGGGTGTAGGTATCGAAAACATTTTCAAAGTTTTGCGTGTTGATTATGTACGCAGGCTGACCTACCGGGACATCCCCGGATGCGACAACGATGGTGTGCGCATCAGCCTGCACATGACCTTTTGACGCGGAAAATGAAACTGGGAAATGGAACTTTCTTCTGTCAGACATTTGCATGGATAGTGTGGTTGGTGTTTCCTGTGCACCTGTTTGCCCAATCGGAGACCGACACATTGGAAGAGTGTCGCCCGCAACGTCCTTGGCGCGCAGCTGCACAGACGTTTGCCGTCAATGCCGGTGTGTGGGCTTTCGACCGTTTCGTGATGGACGAGGATTTTGCCCGCGTCACTTCACAGAGCATCAGCCGCAACCTGCATCATGGTCTTGTATGGGACAACGACCAGTTTTCCACCAATCTCTTTGCCCACCCTTATCACGGCAGTCTCTATTTCAATGCAGCCCGATGCAACGGGATGGACTTCTGGCAATCCTTTCCTTATGCCTTGGGCGGAAGCCTGATGTGGGAACTGGTTGGTGAAGTGGAGCCTCCGGCCATCAACGACCTTTTGGCTACCACCATCGGTGGCACGGCTTTGGGAGAACTTACCCACCGTATGTCGGCTCTTGTCCTGAATGATGCCGACAGAGGAACTTCCCGTGTACTGCGCGAAGTGGCGGGTGCGCTCATTTCACCCGTGCGTGCTGTCAATCGGATGCTTACGGGCGAGATGTGGCGTGTCACTCCGTACCGTTCTTCCCATACCATCCCTTTGGATTTCAGATTCAGCGCGGGTGTACGCTACTTGGCTGACAACGGCCATCTCAGGCGCGGTGAATACAATCCCTGCATAGAGTTTTTCCTGAGCTATGGCAATCTCTATCAGGGCAGCAGTATCCCTTACGAAAATTTTGCCTTCGATGTCATGTTCGGCCTCTCGCCCAACCAGCCATTGATTGGGCGCATCGGCCTCACCGGCAATTTGTGGAGCACGTCGCTCGACGTTGACGGAGAGTTGGTCTTCGGTCTCTATCAGTTCTTCCGCTACTACGACTCCAAAGAGGTGGTGTCCGGCACCGGCCGCATCCCTTACAAGCTTTCAGAGACCGCAGCCATTGGTCCTGGCCTTCGTGCCTGCTTCACGGAGGTGGCAGGGTGGAAAAGCATCGAGCAGCGACTCTATTTGAGCGGCATTCTGCTTGGCGGAAGCCTCACCGACCACTATCATGTGATGAACCGCAACTACAACATGGGCAGCGGCTACAGCCTGAAGAGCTTCACGCAGATGGAGTGGGAGTGGGGCAGTTGCTCGCTCGACTTCCAGCACTTCCGCCTTTTCACTTGGAAAGGCTATGACTCAGAGCAGGTGGAGCATGGCAATTTGCTTTACCTCAATGCACAGGGTGACGAGGGTGATGTCTCCTTCACCATCATCCGCCCCTCTTTCCATTTCCGCCTGCCTGCCCGTCTGGAATTGTCTATGGAGGTTGCCTGCTTTCTGCGCGACACGCACTATCGCCGTCATCACAATGTCTATTCCAACACGCTTGAGCTGAAACTCTCCTTATCTTATCGGATATAGTCCCTCTCTCTCTCTCTGCCACACCCGTTTGGCAGACATCTGCCATTACTATGGCAGTCTTCTGCCAAAGGCTTGGCAAAGTCCTGCCAACGTATTGGCAGAGAACTTCCGCAAGTATGGCAACAGTATTTTCCCGTTGGAAAGGGTTTATTGATAAGGCAATTTTTTGCCTGTCACAACGTTTCCCTATACTGCATCGGGGAGAATCCTGTGTGGCGCTTGAAATAGCGGCCGAAGAACGAAGCGTTGGGGAAATGCAGTTGGTTGGAAATCTCCTGTACGGTCAGTGTCGAGTTGTGCAGGCGGGCTTTGGCATCGAGTATGACGGCATCAGCGATGATGTCTGTAGCCAGCTTGCCGCTCACTTCACGGCATACGGTGCCCAGGTATTTCGGTGTGATGCAGAGCTTGTCGGCATAAAAAGAGATACTCCGTTCCTCCGTATAGTGCTTGACAAGCAATTTCAGGAAGTTGTGGAATATCAGGTTTGCCCGGCTTTGTTTCTCCACAGGTTCTACAGGAAGCTGCTGGCGGTAGAGTGCACCGAATGTGTAGAGCACCGAACTGAGCAGTCCTTTGCGGATTTCCGGTGAACTGTTCGTCAGTGGGTTATTCTCTATTTTGCAGAAAAACACACAATACTGCAGAAACACGTCGTATTCGTTCTCTTTCAGTTGCAGGAGCGGATGGTGTCTTATCTCGGTCAAAAAGGGGAGGTTGGAGCGGAGCAGGTTGATGTCTGCTGCAAAAGCCGGTGTGAAGAGCAGAAAATAGCCTTCGAAGTCCGGACTCAAATCATGAATCTGTACTATCTGTTGGGGGGAGATTGTCAACAACGTGTGTGACTCTACATTGTATCTGGTGAGATTGACCGACACGCTGAGAGTGCCTTTTTGTCCGAAGACGAATGCTCCGTTACTCAGCCGGAAAGAGTCTTCCATCGGTTGGAACTGATGTTGGGCATCAGGCCAATGGATAATCATGAAGTCCTTTTTTATGCCAAAGGTAGGCAGTACATCTTTTTTCATTGAAAACTATTTTGCCTAATAAAGTTTTCGCAAAGGTACGACAAATCTTTAAAATAGGACATTCGGGCAGCCTTCTTTCCATACATTTTTGGCATCTTTTATCAAAGTTTCGCTTTTCTTTCTTACAAAATCCCTTTTTCTTGTGTATATTTGTCCGCAGTTTTATTTAACTGATCAAAAGCATCATGAAATCCGACATTGAAATAGCACGCAGCATACAGCTGAAGAGAATCAAGGAGGTGGCTGATGATACGGGTATCCCCCGTACAGGTATAGAGAACTATGGCCGCTATATAGCCAAGGTGGACGAACATCTGATAGACGAAGAGCGGGTGTCACGCAGCAATCTCATATTGGTCACGGCCATTACGCCGACCAAGGCCGGTATCGGTAAGACTACAGTCTCCATCGGTCTGGCATTGGGGCTGAAAAAGATAGACAAGCGAGCCATTGTGGCATTGCGCGAACCTTCGCTCGGCCCCTGCTTCGGTATGAAGGGAGGTGCGGCCGGCGGAGGATACGCACAGGTGTTGCCTATGGAGAAGATAAATCTTCACTTTACCGGCGACTTTCATGCCATCACTTCGGCTCACAACATGATTTCAGCCTTACTCGACAATTACCTCTACCAACATCAGGAGGAGGGGTTCGGATTGAAGGAAATCCTTTGGCGGCGTGTGCTCGATGTCAACGACCGTTCGTTGCGCTACATTGTCACCGGACTGGGGTCTAAGAGCAATGGAGTGACTTTGGAGTCAGGTTTCGACATTACTCCTGCTTCTGAAATCATGGCTATCCTCTGCTTGGCAAAGGATGAAGCAGACCTGCGCCGGCGGATAGAGAATATTTTGTTGGGAGTGACACTTGACGGACGTCCCTTTACTGTCAAAGAACTTGGTGTGGCGGGTGCCATCACAGTGCTTCTGCGTGATGCGCTTCATCCCAATTTGGTACAGACTACAGAGGGTGGGGCGGCCTTTGTTCACGGAGGTCCTTTTGCCAATATTGCTCATGGATGCAACTCTGTGTTGGCTACCAAACTGGCTATGACTTTCGGTGACTATGCCATCACGGAAGCCGGTTTCGGAGCAGACCTTGGTGCGGAGAAGTTCTATGACATCAAGTGCCGGAAGGCCGGAATTCATCCTCGCCTCACCGTCATTGTGGCTACAGCGCAGGGACTGAAGATGCACGGTGGTGTCAGCTTGGACAAAATCAAAGAACCTGATTTGGAAGGATTGAGGGAGGGATTCTGTAATCTCGACAAGCACGTACGCAACCTTCGTTCGTTCGGACAGACAGTTGTGGTAGCTTTCAACCGTTTTGCTACAGACACCGATGAAGAGGTGGAGTTGGTGCGTCGTCACTGCGAAGAGCAATTGGGGATAGGCTTTGCCGTCAACAACGCTTTCTCTCAAGGAGGAGAAGGGGCAAAGGAATTGGCAGAACTGGTGGTACGGACTATAGCCGAAAATCCCTCCAAGCCTTTGCAGTTGGCTTATGAGGATTCAGATACAGTGGAAGAAAAAATTACAAAAGTGGCTTGCCGTCTCTACGGAGCCAATATGGTGACTTACAGTACTGCTGCACGCAAGAAGTTGAAGAACATAGTTGCACTTGGCATCGGACATTTCCCCATTTGTATAGCCAAGACACAATATTCATTTTCAGCAGATCCGAAAGCCTATGGAGCTGTAGATAATTTTGAGTTCCATATCCGCGACATAGTCATTAACCGTGGAGCCGAGATGCTTGTTGTCATTGCGGGTGAGATACTCCGTATGCCAGGTTTGCCAAAAGAGCCGCAGGCACTGCACATCGACATCAAAGACGGTGAGATAGAAGGGTTGAGTTAGTTGATAGGGGAGGGGAGTTTCTTCCCCTCCGGAGTCACCTGATAGCA
>CAZTPB010000006.1:13819-27526 GCA_964614555.1 uncultured Bacteroides sp. | reverse complement strand
AAACGCGGTTTCAAACGCCATAACACGTAAAAAAGTGTAAAATTGAACGTTGTAAGTGGGGGCTATTGTCTGCGAACGTAGTTTTGTCTTTTCTACAAAAAGACAGGAGTCACTCTTTCAGACAGCCGATGGGTACTACGGGAACTCCGTCAAGAATAATGGGGCACTTCAAAATGATGCCATATATTTTTTAGGCGCGGATTACGCGGATTACACGGATTTATATTCAAACAGTTATAATTTATCCGTGTAATCCGCGTAATCCGCGCCTAAATCTGTTTTTGACACAGCCTCTATTGCCTTATATCGGCAAATGGGCTACGCTTCTCTTAGAAGAAGAGGTAGCGGTTGTCCTTCACGTTGGCGTTCAGGTAGAGGTCGTTCATGAAGCGGCTGACGCTACGCATAGCCATGGTGTTGAGTTTCACGTATTCGGTTTCAGCATTGAACTCACCGCTGTTCTGTTCCTTGTTGATGACCTGTACGAGATAGACACCGGCATTTCCTTTGATGGGGGCGCTCAGCTTGTTCAGTTCGGCATTGGCTGCATAAGCTCCCAATACGGGTTCGCTTCCGCGTGTGACAGATACATAGGCAGGAGCAGAGAAGGTGACATGCTTGATGGTGTCAGTCACGACATTGGCTACAGCCTTGGCATCGTTGATGCTGCTGACACCTTTCAGTTCAGCCATCAGTTTCTCGGCTTTCTTGTTTCTGAGAGCCTCTATCCGCAGCTGGTTTTTCACCTTTTCGAAAGGAGCGTATCCCTCTTCGTTGATGCCGGTCAGTGCCACAACGAGCATGTGGTCGTTGTCTCCGCATTCATAGAGCGGAGAGACCTCGCCTGCGTTGGCTTCGAAAATCCATCTCAAGGCATCGCGTGTGTTGTTGATGTTGCTGACGTTGTGCTCATCGCTTGCGAAGTTATTGCGCTCCAGCAGACGGTAGCCGCTCTCTTCGGCATTGGCTTCCATCAGTTCCAATGTGTTGTTGGCTGCAACAAACTGGCTGAAGTTGTTGTATGCCTCACTGTATGTCTCTTTGCTGAACTCGATGGGGCGTTTGATGGCAGCCACCTGGTATTTGTCTGTCATGCCTTTGCGGTCGAGCACTTGCAGGATGAGGCTGACCTGTCCCAAATCGAGGTTTTTCAGCTCTTTCACTGCCATGTTGTTCAGGGTGTTGATGAGAGTGGCGTTTTCAGCTTCAACGGGCATTGTTTCATACTGAGCACCATATGCCCATACCTCCTTGCCCTCTCTGGCAGGGTCGTATTTCTTTGCCAGTTCCACAAAGTCGGCACCATCCTTGATGGCATTGTAGATGCTGTCTGCCAAGGTCTTGGTCTGCTCTTCTGTTTCGGCATAGACCTGAATCATGCGGTATTGTACAGAGTCAGGTTCGTTGACTTTGGCTATCACCTTGAAGGCGTTGTACGAATCGTCGGCACGGTTGTAGTAGGGACCTACCACCTGTCCTACTTGGGCAGTGTCCAGTCTGTCGGCAATGTCCTTGGCATAGGCACTACCCTTTACAGGCACTTCAGAATAGGGCACGCTTGAACCGGTGCTGCGGATGAATGCTGCCAGTTCGGAGTCTGTAGCAGCCAATTGCTGTGCATATTCGCGCACTTCTTCGTTCAGCATATTGCGGTCTTCCTGACTGGGGGTGACAAGCACGTCGATGTACTTGATGTTGCGGGTTTCGGTGTATTGTTTGAACTGCTCCTTCTTTTCGTTGTAGAGCTGCTTCAGGTCGCTTTCGCTCACGCTGACGGTAGAGTCGGCTATGGCTGTATAGGGGACGGCAGCCACCAGCAAATCCATCTGGTTGCTGCTTCCTTCGTAAGCCTCTCTTGCAGCAGTGGGGTTGGAAATCAGAGAGTTGGTAAGCAATGCCTGGTATTTCTCCATCAGGAGGCTTTGGCGGAGGTTCTTCTCAATGAAATTCCAATAGTTGGACATGGCCTGATAGTATTCAACATATTGCTGGGGCATCTGGTTCATGTCGATTGTAGTGGCTTCGTGCAGGAATTTCTTGAGCATTTCCACGTCGAAACGTCCGGTCTGCGGGTTGCTGAACGGAGTCTGTTGCAGGATGGGGTGTGTACCTGCTGCGATAGTGGCCTTCATTTCGGCATCGGTCACTTGCAAGCCCAATGCTTCTGTCTCTTTTTCCAAAATCTTTTCGGTCACCAGCTGGTTCCATACATCGTCCTTGAGTTGTGTCTGTTCGGCATCGCTGATAGCGGTGGTCTGACGCATGAACTTGTAAACTTCGGTGTATTCGTCCACCGCTTTCTGATAATCCTGAGCAGAAATCTTCTCGCCGTAGATTTCTCCTGCGTCCTGCTGGCCTGTGTGAGGTTGCAGAACCTGCCATGCGTCTCCTGCAATGAAGGCAAAGAGAGCAAGACCTACAAATGCGACCAGCACGGGTCCCATGTTCCTAATCTTTTGTAATGTTGCCATTTTGATTTAGATGTTTTTGTTATTGTTATTTTCTTTATTTCCGTAATTAGCGCACGAAGATACGAAAAACCATTTATGTGACCTACTTTTTTTGAGGAAAAATGCATTAATTCATCAATTTGAGCCTTACTAACTCTATTTTTGTGGCCGACATTTTGATAATTTTGAATTGGAAGCGGTCTATGACCACTGTTTCGTGCAGTTTGGGGAAACGCTGGTAATGGTGGAGGATGAAGCCTCCCAATGTCAAATATTCGTCATCCTCGGGAAACTCCAGACCGAACATTTCATTGATGCGTTCAATCTCGAGGCGTGCAGACAATACGTATTCGTCTTCACCCAGTTGCTTGGCGATGTAGTTGGAGGTGTCGTGCTCGTCTTCGATGTCGCCCAGAATCTCTTCCACAAGGTCTTCCAAAGCCACGATGCCGGAGGTGCCTCCGAATTCATCGACCACTACGGCCAGTGTCCGTTTTTGTTGCATGAAGAGCTGCATCAGCTTTTGGGCCGACATGGTTTCGGGCACGAAGGGTATCTGGCTGATGTGTTCGCGCCAGCAGTCGGCATGATGGAACATCTCCGATGAATGGATATAGCCGATGATGTTGTCGATATTCTCTTTATAAACGATGATTTTGGAGATGCCGGATTCGATGAAGCGTGATTTCAGTTCGTCCAGTTCCACCTCGTGCTCTACGGCTATGATTTCTGTGCGCGGAACGATGCAGTCGCGTATCTTGATGTTGGAAAAGTCGAGCGCGTTCTGGAATATCTTCACTTCCGCCTCAATCTCTTCTTCGTCTTTGCTGCCGATGCTTGACTGGATGAAATAGTCCAGATCGACTTTGGTGAATGCCATGTTGGAGGACTCTTTGCTGACGTGCACGCCCACCAGCCGCAGCAGGCCGTTGGAGAGCATGGAGGCAAATTTGGAGATGGGGTAGAGGACGACATAGCAGATGAATGCGGGGATGGCAAACACCTGCAGGCAGAGGTTGGGGCATAGTTTGAACAGGGTCTTGGGCATGAACTCTCCGGTGAACAGCACGATGATGGTGGAGATGATGGTCTGCGTCAGCACCAGCAGGAACTCGTTGTCAATGATGCCGGCCAGCAGCTTCTGCTCGATGAGCTCGGCCATGAGGATACCGTAGATGACCAGTGCGATGTTGTTGCCCACCAACTGTGTGGAGATGAAGTCGTTGGGGCGTCTGTAGAATATGGAGAGGATGTGCGATGTGATGTTGCTGTTCATTTTCTCCAGCTCGAACCGCAGTTTGTTGGATGAAACGAATGCAATCTCCATGCCGGAAAAGAAAGCAGAGAATGCCAGTGTGATGATAATCTGTATGATGATGTCTCCCATATTATAAAGTGTCTGTCCGGATGGAATCTTGGGGAGGCGCAGCCGCCTTCGGAGAGTCTTCCTCTATGTAGAAGATGCCTTCGGTGCTGTGGATGGTGTAGTCTGTCAGTTGCTGGTTCGACTCGAATCCTTGTCCGGTGATGATTTTGTCGCTCTGTTCGATGCGTATTTTCTTTTCAGAATAGACCCTCTCTGTCTTTTGGTTCCAAAAAAGCAGTTCGGTGTCAAATTTCTCTCCCTTCAAGTTCTCGATGTGCACGTTGCCTCTCAGTTCCCACAATTTCTTGGGGTCGTAATAATAGGCCGTGTCGGCCTTGATGGTGGCTTCGGTTACGAGTTCTTCATTGAACTGTTCCAGATAGACTCCTTTTTCAAAGGCCCAATAGGGAGGGTCGGTCTTGTCGTAGATGAGCCATTCTTCTGCGATAATCTTGTAACGGATTACTCCGGAGTCTGAAATCAGGCTTTCTACTCCGATGGTCTGCATGACGGGCAGCGAGTCCCGGCTGGTGATGGCAGCTGCCAGATTCTTGTCCTGGCCTGAACAAGCAGGAAATAAAAGAAACATAACAGTGGCCCATAAAACCACTGTTATGTTCAGATAGATGTGAAATGCTCTTCTATGTTGTCCGACAGGCATAGGATAGGGGATTATCTGATGGTTGTAGTCTCGCCTATCCAGCCACCGATGTTCACGGTGTCGCCCTTCTTCAGACCGATGAAGAAGAGGTCTTCAGCTTTCGGAGTGTATGCTGAATAGCTGCCAATCAGTTTGTTGGCCTCTTCGGTTACGCTGGGGTCCACACTCTTGGCGCGCATCAGTTTGTCGATGGCTGCAAAATAGGTACATTTGTTCATGGCCGGTTCGTCGCTCCATTTGGGGCTTGAAGCATACATTTGTGCTATCAGGATGTAGGGCGCACCGTAGTTGCCATTGAGAGAGATGGCCTTGCTGGCGTAGCTCTTGGCTTTGCTC
This sequence comes from uncultured Bacteroides sp., assembly GCA_964614555.1. Classification (GTDB taxonomy): domain Bacteria; phylum Bacteroidota; class Bacteroidia; order Bacteroidales; family Bacteroidaceae; genus Phocaeicola_A. The sequence continues at coordinate 22,713 of CAZTPB010000006.1, read as the reverse complement.
AACTGTTTGACGGAGTAGAGGATGGCTGCAGTCTTGTAGGCATATTCAGCCTTTTCCTTGTCGTCTGTTTCCAGTTCGATGGCCTGATCCATGAACTCCAGTGCTTTGTTGGTGTCTCCTCGCTTGAGGTAGCGGCTGGCGCAACCGGCGGCAGAGCGTGATGTCGGCTCGATGTTGTGTGCATATTCGGCAGCAGACAGATAAGCCTCCTGGTCAGTACACTTGAGCATGGCCATGATGGACACCACCTGTTTCAGGAACTCCAGATTGTCTTTGTTGGCCTCTACCTGCGGTGCATAGATGGCCTGCAGGCTTTCGCAGTTGGCGGCACCGCTGTTGATGAAGTAGGCATCCAGGTTGTTCTTGACAGTTTCCCACATGCCGGCAATCTTTTCATAGGTGGCCTGGTTGGCATCTCCCTTTTCGGCATTTTCCTTGGCCGCATTGAGCTTCTTGGTGGCAAGGTCGCTTGTCTGCAGGTAGTCTTTCACTATCTGTTCCTTGTGGCTCTCCTGCTTTTTGCAGATCAGTGACGACACCTGCATCAGGTCGAGCATAATCTGGTGTCCTGCATTTTCGGGATCCATATTCAGCACTTCAAGCAGCATGGCGTGTGCTTTCACCAAGTCCAGCGGTTTTACATACACGATGTAGTCGTGGGATTTCTTCTCCAGGATGCTGGCCTTGGTGTAGGGCTTCTTAATCAGTGAGTTCAGCGACTCCAAGTATTGTATGCGTTGGTCGTAGATGCCGAGCAGTTCGTTGACCAGCTCTGCTTTCTTGGCTGCATCAGCTTCGTTCTTGATTTTCCAACGGAGGATATCTACACCGTAGTCGTACATGTCATTGCGTGCGGCAGGGTGCTTGGTGAACACTTTTTTCCAGGGTTCGTATGCTTCTGCATAGTTCTTAGTCTTCACGTGCTCGTTGTACAAACTGATGTTGGAGAGACATTCGATACTGTCTTGTCCGTGACCGAATCTGTCTTCTCTGGCAATTTGGGCGAAAGAACTTGTTGCACCGACTGTCAGGGCAAACAAGAGTGTTGTCATCTTCGTCTTCATAGGATAAATCTGTTACGTCTTGTTTTTTTTGTTATGTTGTTATGATTTGATTATCTTACTTTCAGTTTTCTGAACCAGCATTCGTTGAACGTGATTCCGATGCTCAGCCGGAGGTAGTTCTCTGTCAGTACTCCGTCTATTTTAGGGTCTATCTTCACCCATTCTCCACTGATGTTGAGGATGGACGACTGCAACCATCCCCATTGGGAAGTGACGGGTATGGCCACACCCGCACTGATGCCGTATTCGTGAGCAGCTTCCTGCCCATTGACTTTCACATAGGGCTTGGAGTAATAGGCTCCGGCACGGTATCTGATCCGTTTGAAGAAGTTTCGTCCTATGGGGTCTGGCAGGTATTGTGCTCCTACGGCACACTTCATCCGGTCGGCCAGTTGCCCCTCCTTGCCGAAGAAGCGGATGTCTCCGAACTTCTGCAACAGGAATTCGGCACCGACTGTGAGCTTATGGTCGTAGTTGTAGGTAGCTCCCACACCGAAGGTATGCGGCAGTTGGAATGCCTTGCTGACGTGTCGCACACTGTCGGTCAGGACGACACTTCCGTTCAGCTTCTGTTCGGAGATGTAGGCATTGATGGCATTCAGGTCTTTCCCGAGTGAATAGGTGGCTCCTATTGTCAGCCGTTCCTTTTTGCTCAAGGGCAGGGAATATTGTGCACCGAAGTCCAGCTTGATGTCGCTGATTTCTGCATAATAGAGCCGTTTCAGCGGGTAGATGTTGGCATCGCTGAAGCTGGCTGCCACCTGATGTGTGAAGTTGCCGAACAGATAAGAGGCATTCACACCGATGGAGAGGTCGGGCAGCAGTTTGTATCCCACGCCGATGAAGGCCTGATGCAGACCACCGTCGCCGGAATAGCTGCGTGTCGTGGTTGTGGGGTCGTCCCAGATGCTTTGCGCCGGATGCTCTTCCGTAGTACTGAAACTGTATCCGACATTGGAGTAGGGCAGGAATCCGAGCGACATGCCCATCTTGTTGAACAGCCGGAATTGCATGGCCATGTAGTCAAAGCTGGAATTCTTGGTGTTCATTTTGGTAGTGCCGTCGCTGAGGTTGGCGTTCTGCATGGTGAAACCTACTTCGAACAAGAACGTCAGTGAATCTACGGCAGTATAGGATGCCGGATTGCTGACATTGATCTGTGCACCGTCGCGTAGTCCGATACCGATGCCTCCCATGGCCTTGTTTCCTCCCAGACTCTGGTCGGCCAACTGGCCGAATCCGTAGCGGGTGAAAGGAGAGTTGGCTCCATTTTGCGCCCATACACAAGAAGACGCGATGAAAGCGAAGAGTATCGCAGCAAGTGTTTTACGATTACGATAATGTATCATTATTATAGTCCAATATTCTGTTCAGTCCTTTAAGCACTAACGTTTTGTCTGCAAAGATAGCTTCTTTTGTCGGGGTGGCCAAAGAAAAGCCGTCTCCTCCTGTCAGAAAGACCAGAAGATCCGGGTCTTTAGCCTGTTCTCGTCGGATATATCCTTCGATTTCCAGACAGATGCCCTGCCTGACACCGGCGCGGATGGCTGTCTCCGTCGATATGCCCCACAATGGATTTTCTCCCTCGTGTGGGACGAGAGGCAGTCTGTCCGTAAACTCATTCAATGCTTTCAGCCGCATTTGCATACCCGGGGAGATATTCCCGCCCCGGTAGTTCCCTGCAGCATCGATGAAGTCATAAGTGATGCAGGTGCCGGCATCGATGACCAGACAGTTTCTGCCCGGTTGCAGATGATTGGCTGCCACGACTGCTGCCAACCGGTCGGCACCCAAGGTCTCTGGTGTCTGATACAGGTTGGTGATTGGCAGGGGCGTTTCCGATGTGAGCTGTATCATGGGAATGCCCAATGCTGCCACTTGCGAATGCATCTCCTCGGTCATGGTCACGACGGACGAGAGGATTCCTCGCGTTATCGGATACCTTCCGGCAAGTTCCGGCAAAGATGCCAACGAACGGTTTGATTCGTGGTGGATTCCTGTCAGTTCTTCTCCGTCGAATACCGCAATTTTTGCAGCGGTGTTGCCTATGTCAATTACCAGATTCACCTGATTCTTTCTGAATTCGTTTGCAAAGTAAAGGAAAATTTGGCATAAGTCTGCAATGTTTGTCCGCTATTTCGCAAAAAAATAACTTTTTCTACCTCTTTGATTCCTTATTTAACTAACTGCAACGTCTTCCTGACTATTCATACAGGCCATAAGTCGTACGCAATACTTTGAACTCTGTCCGTCGGTTGAGGGCATTGCAGATTTCTTGTTGCTCTTCGCTGAGTGTGAGGATGAATTCTTCGGTGAGTGTGTCTCCTTCCTTCAAGAATCCCAGTTGGGCTGCCAGCTTTTTCCGGAGCACTTTGGGGCTGGACTCGCCGTATCCTTTAGCTATCAGCCGGTCGGCAGAGATGCCCCCCTTTATCAGGTAGTCAACCACTGTCTCCGCACGCTTTTGCGACAGCCGGAGGTTGTATGCGTCGCTGCCTTTGTAGTCGCAGTGGGCACTCAGTTCGATGGTGACGTTGGGGTTGTCGTTCAGGAGGATTATCAGGGAGTCGAGTGAGGCGGCGGAGGCTTCAGTCAAGGTTGCTTTGTCGAATTCATAGAAGATGTTTTCCAGGAGCACAGGGTGTGTCATGGACGAGAGGGGGAATTGCAGGACGTAGTCGCGCGACTCGTTGGTGCTGTCCACCTGTACCTCCTGCTTGTAGTTGAGAAAACCTTTGCAGGTGCCCAGCAGGACATAGTGCACTTCCGGATTGACCCGTTCGGTGAACGAGCCGTCCATCTTGACGCTGAGTTTCTTGTTGGTGCCGTCGTTGCCCACCAGGTGGACAATGGCTTCCGGTAGTTCGTATCCCTCTTTTTCATATACCCATCCGGTGATGGTCTTGATGACTTCAGGCAATTCAAAGGTGAACAGATGGTCCCATCCGCGTGCATCGCCACGGTTGGAAGTGAAGAATCCCCGGTTGTATGGGCCTTCGAATGTCATGCCGAAGTCGTCGGCTTGCGAGTTCATGGGGGCTTGCAGGTTGGTGATGTCCCATTGCTCCTTCTCTTCATCCCAGATGGCCTTGAACAGGTCAAGTCCTCCCATGCCGGGATGCCCGTTGGAGGCGAAGTAGAGTTCGCCGTTCGGACGGAAAGAGGGGAACATCTCGTCGCCGGGGGTGTTGATCCGGTTGCCCAGATTCTCCACACCTCCGAAACCTTCGGCAGAGAAGCGCACCCGCCAGATGTCCTTCCCTCCTTCTCCTCCGGGCATGTCAGAGGTGAAGTAGAGCCATTCTCCATCGGGAGATACTGCCGGATGAGCCAACGAGGAGAGGGTGTCCTTGACGATCTCGCACTTTTGCGGTGCACTCCATGTGGCATCGCTGCGGGTTGATTTGAATATTTCGGCGAAGCGCGGATAGTCGCTGTCCATCTGGCATCGGGTGAAATACATGGTTTTGCCGTCGGGGGTAAAGCAGCAGGCACCGTCTTCAAAGTCGCTGTTCACCTCCGACTCCAGAGGTTCGGGTTTTTGCCATTTCCCCTTTTCGTTTTTTCTGGAGATGAAGATGTCAGGTGCTTTCATGCCGGTGATTCCGCTGAGGTCCTCGCCCCGGGCATCTTCGCGGGTAGAGGTGAAATAGATTTGTTCGGTGTCTTCTCCGGCATACATGGGGGCATATTCAGCTCTTCTGGAGTTGAACAGATCGAATTTCTTGACGATGTACCGGTTGGGGTTCTTTTTCCATACGGGCGCATCCTTGCAGGATTGCATACCGTTGACGGCCCGGTTGTCTCCGGGCTTGTATGTGTGATAGACTTCGTAATTCTTCAGGGCATTCTTGTAGTCGCCTGTCATGCGTTGCATATCGGCCAGGTAGAGAAATGTACTGCTGTCCGGGTAGTGGTAGCGGACAGCATTCTTGTATGCTCCCACGGCGCGTGCCGCATAGTTTATCCGCCGGTAGCATTCGGCCATCTTGAAAGCCCGTTCCCCCCGCTTGTCGCGTTGCTTGACGGGGGTTTTCGAATAGGCTTTCTTGTAGTATTTGGCCGCTTCGGAATATTCGCCCAATGCTTCATGCTGCTCCGCTTTGCGCAGGGCCTTTTCTGCGCCGCACGAGCAGCATAGCAGGGCTGACAGTGCGACCATGAAGATTCGGATAGTCGTTCTTATTCTCATAATTATACCTTATTATAACTATGATGCCTCTTTTTTATTGTTTTCGGATGGGGGAAAAGTGTCTCTGCTTACGACCTTTTCAAGGAGAAACGGAAGGTCAGTCCGCCGTGCTCGTCCGATTGTGCGGCAATGCTTCCACCGTGCAGGATGACGGCATTCCTCACAATGGCCAGCCCTAATCCTGTGCCGCCTATCTTGCGGCTCCGTCCTTTGTCGATGCGGTAGAAGCGTTCGAATATGCGCGAGAGGTGTTCGGGGGCAATGCCGATGCCGTTGTCGGAGAAACTGAATTGGTAGAGGGTCTCTTCGACTGTGCACTGTATGGTGATAGTGGTGCCTTCGCCGGCATATGCGATGGCGTTGTCCGTCAGGTTCCTGAAGATGGAATAGATCAGCGAAGCGTCTCCCTGCATGACGATGTCTTCCGGCAGCCGGTTGTCGGCCGTCATGTCCCGCTCTTCCATCTCCAGAGCCACCTCTTGCAGGATGTTTTTCACCATCAGGCTGATGTTTACGGTCTCTTTGGTGATGGAGTGCAGCACTTCGTCCATACGGTTCAGTGCCGAAATGTCCCGCAGCAGGTTGGTCAGCCGGTTGCTTTGTGCATAGCATCGCTCCAGATACTTCTGCCGGCGTTCGTTGTCCATGTCAGGGGTGTTGATGATGGTCTCCAGATATCCCTGTATGCTGGCCACGGGCGTTTTCAGTTCGTGCGAGATGTTTTGTGTCAGTTGCCTTTTCAGGCGCGACTGGTCTTCCTGACTCTGCTTCAAGTGCTGGTAGATGCGCACGATGTGCTGCGATATCTCGCCCAGTTCTCCTGCGGGGAAGGCGGCCACCTCCTTGTCCGGGTCGAAAGGCATGTTGCGGTCAACCTTCTTGGCAAAGCGGCGGAGCTGGGTGATGGATTTGCCAAGCCGGCGGGTGTATTGGTAGAAGATGATGGTCAGTATGATGCTGACAGCCAGTGTGATCCATATATAGTGCATATCAGCCCGCAGGTGTTCGGTCAGGGGCAGGTCGTAGGGGAGTGCCGAACGGATGATGATGTCTTGTTCGGGGAAGTATGTGGCCGAGTAGAAATAGTGTGCATCCGTGGTTTCCGACCGCCGGTTGATGACATATCCTTGCCCCTTGGCAAGTGCCTCGATGATTTCCGGGCGTTTGGAGTGGAGCGGCATCCGGTCATACCCTTTTTGCCCGTTGTCGAAAAACACCTCTCCGTCGGAGTGCAGCAGAGTGACACGCAGGCCTTGCAAGGCGTGGGTTCTGATATAAGCGTTCAGCGCCGAATCGCCGGTAGCCCTCCCATGTTCAAGAAATTCCTCCAGCTGGTGGTTGTAGTCTTGCAGCTTTGAGTTCAGCAGATTGATCTTGTATGTCTTCTCTCGCTGGAACTGGTAGATGCAGAAGCAGGTGACAAAGACACCGAACAGCATGAGAACCGACAAGAACAGCTTTTGGCTGAATGACATGAATTTCATTTCTTCCGAACTTTATCCGTTGAAACAATATCCGTAGCCTTGGCGTGTGACGATGAATTTGCCATACCGGCCTATTTTCTTGCGCAGGCGGGTGATGTTCACATCCACGGTGCGGTCGAGCACGAGCACGTCGTCCTCCCAGATGCGCGACAGGATGTCTTCCCGCGAGAACACATGGCCTTGGTTGGCCAAAAACAGGGCGAGTATCTCCAGCTCTTTCTTGGTGAGTGCGACGGGTGCCCCGTCGATGCTCACTTGTTTCTGGTCAGTGTCCAGCACCAGTTGTTCATATTGCAGTTTGGGCGGTCGTTTCTGCTCAATGGCAGTTGGGGGTTGCGGGTCTTTGGCAGATGTCCGCCGCATGACGGCTTTCACGCGCACCAGCACCTCACGGATGGCAAAGGGCTTGGCAATGTAGTCGTCTGCTCCGAGGTTGAAGCCGGTGATGGTGTCGTTTTCCGTGTCGCGCGCAGTGATGAAGATGATGGGAATGGAGGCCGTCGCCGGATCTTTCTTCAACATATTGGCCATGCGGAAACCGGAGATTTCCCCCATCATCACGTCGAGCAGCAGCAGCTGATAGCTGCACAAGTCCATCTTCAGGGCCTCTTCGGCCGAGTTGGCAGTGTCAACTTCGTAGCCTTCGTTTTCCAGATTGAATTTCAGAATCTCACAGAGGTCTTCCTCATCGTCGATGACCAAAATGCGTTTCCCTGTCATATCGTATTGTTCCGTTAGTGATGCTTTTACAGGTGCAAAGGTAAGGCTATTTTCCCTACCTTTGCACACTTTGGGCATTACGATTCTGTTACAATTGTCTCCTCCTTTTCAGAGGCAGGGGCGGCAGCTTCTTCTAAAGCGACCTCTTCGGGATTGGATGGAGCCAGTTGCTCATAAGCGAGACCGAAGATGAAAAAGCCGATGATTGATGTAAACAATACACCCACGCAGCAGACTAAGAAACCGGCACAATAGATGAGTAGAGCTACAATGCCTAGCAAGAAGAGGTCCCAAAAATGGTCTTTGGTCATTTCCCACGATTGTGAGAAACATTCGCTGAGGCTCTTTTCAGGGTGTACGGACTTGATGTAGGGGACAAACAGCCAACGCACGCCCAGGTAAATGCCGGGAAGAATGCAAAAGCAAGTGGCTAAGGAAATTCCGAGCCCCCATACTATATAAGTGCCTACAAAAGGCCAATAGCCCTTCTTTGCTCCCTTCAGGGCGGCGGTCAGGTCGGGCTTTTCGCCATGGATGGTGTGGTAGAGCATGCGGTAGAGGGCATTGTGTACATAGTAGGCAAGAAATGCGCAAACAAAATACAATAGCAGTGTTATTCCCAGCCAGATTAGTAGAAGTCCTATGTGGGTGTCCTGTACCGTCCCCCCCCCTTCTTCCATGAGGATAATGTTGAAAAAAGACCCTGCATTATAGAAAGAACTGGGCAAATAGCTTATTAAAGATGCCAGGATGATGCCGAGCAAAAAGATGGGGAAATGCTTCTTGGCGAGTTCCCATGCCTGTGATACAATCTCGCTGATGTTGAAGTCGCGGTAATTGACGATTGTGTTTGTCTCCATGATGCTTGTTTTTTTAGTTGTAGTAAAATAGTTTCAATTCGCAAAAATATGAAATATTTTATAAAACAGCAAAGGATGGGTGCTTTTTTTACAGGATGTTTCGCACAATCCCCCAAATGACAGCCAAAGTGAGGTAAATCGGAAGGGCACGTCCGGTGAACAGAGGGGCAAGTGTCAGCCGTGGGTGCCTGCCGGCAAACTTGGGGAAGAATGACCGGAGCCCCCAAAGGATGAGTAGTGGAAGTGCACACATCATGGCCGGATTGTGGTACCAGGCGGATAGGAAGTCTCCGTGTGCGAGGCTGCGTATCAGGCGTTGCCCGCCGCATAGCGGACATTGCCACCCTGTCAGCCGGAAGAGCGGACAAGGAATCAGCCATCGCTCGTCCGATGGCAAAGTCAGGGCAATGAAGAGCAAGCCGGCCAGGATGCCGTATATAATATATAATGTACGCGTGCGCACGTGTAAATGATTGGTTAGGTTGTCAAATGTTTGACAAAGGTAGTGTTTTCCAAAGCTATCGGCCGGATGTTTGCAAATAATTTGTCGCCGTTAAAGATATTTAACGGTTGG
>CAZTPB010000006.1:0-13719 GCA_964614555.1 uncultured Bacteroides sp. | reverse complement strand
TTTTCCCTGTCTGAGAGTTTTTTCGCTCAGGCAGGGAAAATGTTTTTTTCAGGCAGGGGAGGAAATAAAGGTCATTTCAGGCGAAAAATGGATTGTAACATTTCTGTAACATTCTTGTAACATCCTTATAATATAACCGTCGTACCTTTGCAAACAAAATCTTGTGAATTTAAAAACGACAGTATGGAAACAGTCTATTTGGGAATTGTCATTTTCCTGTTTGTGCTCGCTGTGTTCGACCTCAGTGTCGGTGTGAGCAACGATGCCGTCAACTTCTTGAACTCTGCAGTAGGAGCCAAGGCGGCAAAAGTGAAAACCATCATCATCATCGCTGCCATCGGTGTGTTTTGTGGAGCTGCCATGAGTAATGGTATGATGGATATTGCCCGTCACGGCATCTTTCGGCCTGACCAGTTCTATTTCTACGACCTCATGTGCATCTTCTTGGCCGTGATGGTGACCGATGTGGTGCTGCTCGATGTGTTCAACACCTTGGGAATGCCCACCTCCACCACCGTGTCATTGGTGTTCGAACTGTTGGGAGGTACGTTCGTACTGGCCATCCTCAAGCTGGCCGCCGACGAGACCGGTATGCTCGGTTTCGATGATTTGCTCAACACCGAGAAGGCACTTTCCGTCATTTTTGGTATTTTCCTTAGTGTGGCCATTGCTTTCTTTTTCGGTACGTTGGTTCAGTGGATCTCGCGTATCGTCTTCACCTTCAATTACAAGCCGCGTCTGAAGTGGACCATTGGTCTGTTTGGCGGTATAGCAGCTACGGCCATCATCTACTTCATGCTCATCAAGGGATTGAAGGACTCCTCCTTCATGACTCCCGAAAACAAGGCGTGGGTGAACGAGAACACCCTGATGATTGTGGGATACTGCTTCGTGGGCTTTACCATCCTGATGCAAGTGCTGCATTGGTGCAAGGTGAATGTCTTCAAGATAATTGTACTGTTAGGCACTTTTGCTTTGGCCATGGCCTTTGCCGGCAACGACCTGGTGAACTTCATCGGTGTGCCTTTGGCGGGATACGATGCTTATCTCGACTTTGCTGCCAACGGACAGGGCAATGCCGAGGGATTCCTGATGCATTCGCTCAATAGCTCTGCCAAGACTCCGATGTTCTTCCTCATTGCCGCCGGTCTCGTCATGGTTGTCTCGCTGGCCACCAGCAAGAAGGCGCAGAATGTGATCAAGACCTCGGTGAACCTCAGCCGTCAGGACGAGGGAGAGGAGATGTTCGGCTCGTCGGCCGTGGCCCGCAGCATTGTGCGCTCTACCACAAACGGAGTAGCTTCTGTAGTAAAACTGGTACCCCAGAGTGTGCGCGCATGGATTAATACCCGCTTCAACAAGGACGAGGCCATCATGGCCGACGGTGCAGCGTTCGACCTTGTCCGTGCCTCTGTCAACCTCGTGCTGGCCGGTTTGCTCATCGCCTTGGGTACCTCGTTGAAACTTCCCCTTTCCACCACCTACGTGACTTTCATGGTGGCCATGGGTTCTTCGTTGGCCGACCGTGCCTGGAGCCGCGAGAGTGCCGTGTTCCGCATCACCGGTATGCTCAGTGTGATTGGTGGATGGTTCCTCACCGCCGGTGTGGCTTTTGTGCTTGCCGCTTTGGTCGTGCTTGTGATGTATTACGGAGGATTCATCGCCATGGCTGTCATGATTGCTTTGGCCGTCTTCTTGCTGGTGCGCAGCAACATCGCTTATCGCAAGAAGCAGCAGGAACTGGTCGATGACGACCTCTTCAAGCGCTTGCAGAATACCCGCGACAAGGAGGAGGCCTGGCAGCTGCTGAGCCGCCACGTGAAGCAGAACCTGAGCGGTGGTATCGACTTTGTAGTGAACAATTACAAGGATATTACGGACGGACTGATTGAGGAGAACCTGCGTATGTTGCGCAAGTCGCTTTCCAAGGTAGAGGATGAGCGGAAGAGACACAAGCGTATGCGCCGTCGTGAGTTGATAGGTATCCGCAAGATAGACCGCACGTTGGCCATGGAGAAGAACACCTGGTTCCACCTGGGAAGCAACAGCAGTGCGCAGATGCTCTACTGCCTCAAGCGTATGGGTGAGCCTTGCCTGGAGCACGTGGATAACCACTTCCAACCGCTGCCTGCAGTCTGCATCAAGGAGTTCCTGCCTTTGCGCGACACCCTGCTGGTGTTGATGACCCGTGCAGAGAGTGCCATTGCCACCGGCATCTACGATGAGTTCGACCACATCCGTCAGGAGTGCAGCGATCTCAAACGTGAGTTCTCCGGTTTGCGTCGTGCCCTGTTCGACCGTGTGCATCAGAACGAGGCCGGCAGCATCGAGATATCTCTCGTTTATCTCAATCTCTTGCAGGAGTCGGAAGAGCTGGCCAGCTCGTTGCGCCACATCCTCCGTGCCAATGGCAAGTTTCAGGGAGTGGCCCGATAGCCCGTCGGTCAGAAAGGTTTTCTGAATGTGCATCCGTTGCGCCACTCAGAGCAGCCGAAGGCTGTCTTTCCCCGCAGGATGACGCCTTTGCCGCAGAGCGGACACGGTTGGCCTTCCATCAGATTTGTGGAGGCTGTAGCGGCAGGTGCCGTTGCAGCCTCTTTCTTCTTTTTGCCGGAGTTGCCTTTCTTAGCTCCGTCAGTTTGGGCCTTCCGTGCTTTCTTTTCGGCAGCTTTAGCCTTTATCTCCTCGGCGGGCGAGGGGATTTCTGTCACAGTGATGCGGCGGTTGGAGTTGTCGCTCAGCACTTGGCGTACAATGTCGCCCACCATCTGTTTCAGTTCGTCGATAAAGGTGCGCACGTCGTAGTTGTGCCGTTCGATTTCGCGCAGTTTCTTCTCCCATATACCCGTCAGTTCGGCAGACTTCAGCAGGTCTTCGTGAATCAGCTGTATCAATTCCACTCCCGTGGGTGTCGCTATCAGATTTTTCCGTTCCTTGCGGATATACCTCCGTTTGAAGAGTGTCTCAATGATAGCGGCCCGTGTGGAGGGGCGTCCTATCCCATTTTCTTTCAGGGCATCGCGCAGTTCGTCGTTATCTACCAGCTTGCCGGCCGTCTCCATGGCGCGTAGCAGGGTGGCCTCGGTGTAGGGTTTGGGAGGTTGTGTCCATTTCTCTCCTAAGTCGGGCCGGTGCGGTCCGCTTTCGCCCACGGTGAAGAGGGGCAGTGTGCGTTCTTCGTCGTCAGCTTTCCCCTCTTCGCTTTTCTCTGTGTTCGAGGGTTGTCCGAAGACCGTCCGCCATCCCGGATCGGTTATCAGTTTGCCGGTCACCTTGAACTCAATTTTTTCCACTTCACCCAGCACGGTGGTGGTAGAAAAACGGCAGTCGGGGTAGAAGATGGCAATGAAGTGGCGTGCCACCAGGTCGAACACCCGGCGTTCCATGTCGGTGAGGTTTTGTGGCGGCACTCCTGTGGGGATGATGGCATGGTGATCGGTCACTTTCGACGAGTCGAACACCTTTTTGCTCTTGTTCAGCTTTTTCCCCTCTAAGGGTGCCGTCAGGGCAGCATAGTCGCGCAGCCCCTTCAGGATGGCCGGGCATTTGGGATAGATGTCGTCGCTCAGGAACGTGGTATCTACACGTGGATAGGTGGTGAACTTCTTTTCGTAGAGCGACTGTATGATGCGCAGGGTGTCGTCTGCCGAATAGCCGAACTTTTTGTTGCAGGCCACCTGCAGCGAGGTCAGGTCGAAGAGTCGTGGAGGAGCCTCAGTGCCTTTCTTTTCAGAGACATTCGTGACGGTGAATGGGGCATCCTTCACCTTCTCCAGAAAGTCCAGCCCCTCCTCCTTCGAGGTGAATTTGCCTTTGGTGGCCGAGAAGGTGGTCTCGCGATAGACGGTCTTCAGTTCCCAGTAAGGTTCCGGCTTGAAGTTCTCAATCTCCAATTGGCGGTTGACAATCAGGGCCAGTGTCGGAGTCTGTACCCGTCCGATGGAGAGCACCTGCCGGTTTTGTCCGTACTTCAGGGTATAGAGCCGGGTGGCATTCATCCCCAGCAGCCAGTCGCCGATAGCCCGCCCCAGTCCGGCCTCATAGAGCGATTGCTTTTCCGACTGGTCCATCAGGTGGGCAAACCCCTCCCGGATGGATTCTTCGGTGAGCGATGATATCCACAGCCGTTTGACGGGGCATTTGGCTCCGGCTTTCTGCATGACCCATCGCTGTATCAGTTCACCCTCCTGGCCGGCATCGCCGCAATTGATGATTCCGTCGGCCTGCTGCATCAGCTGTTGGATGATGTTGAATTGTTTCTCGATGCCCGTGTCCGCTATCAGCTTGATGCCGAAGCGCGGTGGTATCATGGGCAGGCTGCCCAGGCTCCAGCTTTTCCATGCCGGAGTATATTCGTGCGGTTCTTTCAGTGTACAGAGGTGGCCGAAGGTCCATGTCACCTGATAACCATTTCCCTCGATGTATCCTTCGTGGCGGTTTCTGGCTCCCAGCACATCGGCTATGTCCTTGGCCACGCTGGGCTTTTCGGCAATACAAACTATCATTTTTTGTTTCGACTTGGTTGATTGAAGACGCAAAGATAGTTTTTTTGGACGAGTCAGGCAAAGTTTTATAACGTTTTTAAAGAGCCGGCAGCTTTTTGGGTGGATTGCGGCTGATACATGCAAAAATGCGCCTTGCTTTTTCCCAAATGCGCCTTGCTTTTTTTCAAATGCAAGGCGCATTTGCACCAAGTGCGAGCCGCATTTTGAAAAATGCAAGGCGCATTTTTGCGTGAACAAGCCATTTTTCCTCCATCAGAGAAATTTCCTCCGTCATCACCTCTTTCCCTTTCCCGCTTTCGGGAGAGGGGATAAAGGGGAGAGGTTTCTTTTCATTTCATTTCTTATGTGTACTTATGGAAGGACAATGGAAGGACAATCTTTTTCGGATGAGAATATGGTGCACACTTCCTTAAAATCTGTCCAGCACTATCTGTATGAGGTCGTCGATGGAGGAGCGGTAGCCGGTGTCAGACTGGTGTGCAAAGCGGTTGGCCACAACCATGCAGACGGTGGTGGCCTTGTGGCCGAGGAGGGCAGAGAGTCCGGCCAAGGCACTGCTCTCCATCTCGAAGTTGGTGATGCGTTGGCCTTGATATTCGAAAGCCTGAATCTTTTCGTTCAGTTTGGGATCGGCTAAAGGAAGCCGGAGGAGACGTCCTTGCGGGCCATAGAAACCTCCGCAAGCAATGGTCGTGCCAAGGATGAATCGGTTGTCGCCTTTGCCAGAAATGCGGGCGGTCAGTTCCTCATCGGCCCGGATGGCATAGGGGTTTCCTAATGCAGCATCCCATCCGGTCTGCTCTTTGAAGACTGTTTCAAAAGTGAGGTCGCACACCTGGTCGCGTCCGGCATAGAAGTTGAGCAGGCCGTCGAAGCCGATGGAGCGTTCGGAGACGATGTAAGAGCCGGTGGGGGTATCGGGTTGCAAGCCGCCGCAAGTGCCTATGCGTACCAGTTCCAAAGTGCGGTGTGTCTCCTTTATCCGCCGGGTGTTCAAGTCGATGTTGGCCAGAGCGTCCAGCTCGTTCATCACGATGTCGATGTTGTCGCATCCGATGCCGGTGGAGACGACGGTGAGTCTCTTGTCCCGATACAGGCCGGTGACGCTGCGGAATTCGCGGTTCTCCACCTGATGCTCAATGATGTCGAAATGAGAGACAACCAGGGAGACACGCCCCGGATCGCCCACCAGGATGACTTTGTCGGCCAACTGTCTGGGGCACAGGTGCAGGTGGAAGATGGAACCGTCGGCATTGATCATCAGTTCCGATTCCGGGATAGGGGATGATGTCGTGTGTGTCATAAAGTATGGATTTGGGGGTTATTTTGCACCAATCTCGGCATTGCGTATGTCCGTAGCCATCCGTCCGATGGCCGTTTCCAGCGCCTCTACCTGTTGTTCCAGTTCCAATATCGGAGTGGCCAGCCGTTGTCGCTGTTGTTCATTGCTCCGGGCATATTCCGTGCGTTTCTCTTCAAGCTTTCCGGAGAGGCTGTCCAGCCTCTTCAGTTCCTGTTGGCGGTGTGTGAAGAGTTCGCGTGCTTTGGCCGAGCGGAAATCGTTCAAGGTATGATAGACAGTGAGGTCGTCGATGATGAATGTGAAGTCGTGCCTCTTGCCGGCTTCCGGTTGGCTGTAGATGCAGGATGCCAGTTGCTGTTTCCCTTTTCTTACGGCATTCTCGTCGGTCCACGTGTCTTTGATGGAGGCCAGACGGGCGCGTGATTGCAGCACTTCGGGCAGCATTTTCTCTTCGTTCAGCATGTTGCTCCCTTCGTCGTGCAAGAATACATAGATGCACACTTTTCCCTCCGGCTGGTGGCGGTCGGTGGCAAACCATCCCAACCCGTTGAACTCGTCGATAGCGAGCATATAGTCGTTGGCAGGCGAGTTGAAGGGCATGCCGATGTTTTCAGGTACGAGGAAACGGTCCTCTTCGGAGTCGTATCGGGTGACGAAGATGTCGTAGCCCCCCAATGCACCCTCCCCCTTGGCCGCATAGTAGAAGGTGGCTCCGTCAGAGAGCATATAGGGATAGTTGGTGTCCTCCTTGTCGGGCAGTCCGTTCAGCGGTGTGCCGTTGCCCCAACGGTTGCCTATCAGGTCGGAAGCATAGAGGTGCATCCGTCCGTCGTTGCTGCGTGCGCTGTAGTAGAGCCTGTTCTTCATTTCCGTCTGATAAACCACCCCTTCAGGTTGTGCTTGCTCGTTGAAAAATGCGTTGTAGGCTGTCAGTGAACCGGCCTCCGGACTGAGGCGGTAGGTGGTGAGAAAGCCGGCCTTGTCCACCACAAAACTGTCGATGAAGCAGATGTCCTGTACGCTGCGCATCATTTGCTTGCCCAACGAGGCGAGGTCATAAGCCGGCAGGTATTCGTCGGTGGGCTTCTTGGCCCTTTCCATCAGGGCAATATAGTTTTCCCAGCTCTCTTCAGCTTCGGCATAACGGTAGCAGGCGGCATGACACATGGCCAGATAGCGGTGTGCTTCGCGTACCTTACGCTCGGCAGCCACTTCCAGATGGGGAAGGCATTTGTCCGTTTCGCCCGTTTCGTAGCAGCAGGCACCATACCAAAAGTTGAGGTTCCCGTTGCGCGGATTTCTCTTGAGGAGTTTCTCAAACATCGGTTTGGCTTCGGCATAGTGGCCTTCGTTGAAGAGTTTTTTTGCCTGTTCCTGGCTTTGTGCCATCCCTGCCGACGGGAGAAGCATCAGGATGCAGAACAGGAGTCTGCAGCGGTATTTCAGTTTCATAATCGGGACACATTATTCTTTTGTTCGGCCAAAAGTACGGAGATTTTGATGAATCAACGAATTTTTCTGAAATCATTTAGTTAAATGTTGCTTAAAGTGGGGTTTTTGATGTAATTTTGCCCCGTTTTCGAAGATTATGGCAACATTTACAGAAGAAGAACGCTTGGTGCGGCGTATCACGAAGCACTTCAGCAAAGGGGTGGTGGATTATCGTCTGATAGCAGACGGTGACGTCATACTGGTAGGGCTTTCGGGGGGGAAGGACTCGTTGGCCCTGCTGGAGTTGCTGGCCCGTCGTTCGCGCATACACAAGCCGCACTTTGAGGTCAGGGCGGTACATGTGCGGATGACCAACATCCCCTATCAGTCGGATGTCGGTTACCTGCGTAGCTATGCCGAGGGATTGGGGGTGCCCTTCAGGGTGTATGACACCTCGTTCGACCCCTCTACCGACACCCGGAAGTCGCCCTGCTTCCTCTGTTCGTGGAACCGCCGGAAAGCCCTCTTCACGGTGGCGAAAGAGTGGGGGTGCAACAAAATAGCGTTGGGCCACCATATGGACGACATCCTGGAGACGCTGCTGATGAATGCCACTTTCCAAGGGGCATTCAGTACCATGCCTCCCCGGTTGGTGATGCGTAAATTTGACATGACCATCATCCGCCCCATGTGTCTGGTGCACGAACGCGACCTGGCGGAGCTGGCCCGCTTCAGAGACTATCGCAAACAGTTGAAAAACTGTCCCTATGAGACTGCATCCAACCGTTCGCAGATGAAACGCATCTTGGCCGAACTGGAAAAGCTCAACCCCGAAGCCCGCTACAGCCTGTGGGGAAGCATGACCAATGTGCAGACAGAACTGCTGCCGGACAAGTGAAGTGCCGTCTCTTTTAAGGGAGGTTCTATAAATTAGCTTGCGAGGATTTGCTTCGGATTTTTGAGGATTTTCCTCTTTATCTACGAAGATGCGTAGCGGGCTACGTATCAAGGAGATAAGGAGAAAAAGACCAAAAAGACAAGCAAAGCGTCCAAGCAGAGAACCAACCCGAATAAACGAAGAAACTAATTTATAGAACCTCCCTTAAATCTGAATTAGTTCGAGCGTGGCTCTCATCGGCTTCGCAGGCATGAATCAATAAATCATAAATCATAAATCATAACAATGAAAAGTATCTGTACTGTCTTATTGCTGGTGGGGTCGAATGTGCTGATGACCTTTGCCTGGTATGGCCACTTGAAACTGCAGGAGATGAAAGTCAGCACCGGCTGGCCGCTGATAGGCGTCATTGCCTTCTCGTGGTGTGTGGCCTTTTTTGAATATTGTCTGGCGGTGCCGGCCAACCGCATCGGTTTTCAGGGCAATGGAGGCCCCTATTCGCTGATGCAGCTGAAAGTGATTCAAGAGGCCGTTTCGCTGGTGGTGTTCACGGTGATAGTCACTGCCCTGTTCAAGGGGGAAGGGCTGCACTGGAATCATGCCATGGCATTTCTCTGCCTTGTGGCGGCAGTCTATTTCGCCTTCATGAAGTGAATGTGCTTGTTTGGGGCATCCCCTCCTTAAAAAAAACAAAAATGTGCGGCCGGTATGGCCGGACAACCGGCAGTGTGGCGACAAAGTGTTATCTTTGCACGGGATAAAATAAAGAAATACGAAAATGAAGAACGGACATTTGCTTTGGGCAGACGATGAGATAGAACTGTTGCGCCCCCATGTGCTCTTTTTGGAAAACAAAGGATACGAAGTGGTGACGGTGACCAACGGACAGGATGCGCTTGATGAGTGCCGCAGCCAGACGTTCGACCTGATATTGCTGGATGAGAATATGCCGGGACTGAGCGGGCTGGAGACGCT
Source organism: uncultured Bacteroides sp. (assembly GCA_964614555.1). Classification (GTDB taxonomy): domain Bacteria; phylum Bacteroidota; class Bacteroidia; order Bacteroidales; family Bacteroidaceae; genus Phocaeicola_A. Next base: position 4,607 of record CAZTPB010000006.1, on the reverse strand, counting down.
GGCACAGATTAAGGAGATAGTTCCGGCCGTACCGGTGGTGATGGTGACCAAGAGCGAAGAGGAGAATATCATGGATCAGGCCATCGGCAGCAAGATTGCCGATTATCTGATAAAGCCTGTCAACCCGCACCAGATATTGATGACGCTGAAAAAGAATATCCATCAGCGGGTTATCCTCTCGGAAACTACCGACACGAACTACCAGCAGAACTTTGCCCGGCTGGGGATGCTGATAAACGATGCACGCACTACCGAAGAGTGGATGGAGGTCTATCGGCAGCTCGTGTCGTGGGAGCTGCAACTCTCCGAGGCGGACAGCCGCATGACGGAGATGCTGCAGATGCAGAAGACGGAGGGAAACAATGGGTTTGCCAAGTTCGTGAAGCGCCACTACACCGACTGGATAGCGGATGCGGGCAACCGCCCGCTGATGAGTCCTGACATCTTCAAGCGGAAGGTGTTCCCGCTGCTCGATAAAGGGGAAAAGGTGTTCCTGCTTGTGCTTGACAACTTCAGGTTTGACCAATGGAGACTGGTGGCCGGCGAACTGGCCCAGCTTTACTCCATCGAGGAGGAACTCTATATGAGCATATTGCCCACAGCCACACAGTATGCACGCAATGCCATCTTCAGCGGACTGATGCCGAACAAGATAGCACAAATGTTTCCGGACTTGTGGGTCGATGAGGATGAGGAGGAGGGGAAGAATCTCAACGAAGCACCCCTCATACAGACGCAGATAGACCGCTACCGACGGAAGGACACATTCTCTTACCATAAGATAAACGACTCTGCCGGGGCAGAGAAACTGATAGGACAGTTCAAACAACTGGACCGATATGACCTCAATGTGGTGGTCTTCAACTTCATCGATATGCTCAGCCACGCACGTACCGAGAGCAAGACGGTCCGCGAACTGGCCAAGGATGAGGCTGCCTACCGGAGCATCACCCTCTCGTGGTTCAGGCACTCGCCGTTGCGCGAACTGCTGAAACTTTTGGCGGAGAGCAACTACACGGTCATCATCACTACCGACCATGGCAGCATCCGGGTAGATAAACCCCTCAAAGTGGTGGGCGACCGGAATGTCAATACCAACCTGCGCTATAAGTTGGGCAAAAATCTCAGCTACAATCCCAAGGATGTGTTCGAAGTCAAGGAGCCGGCCAAGGTTCAGCTGCCGTCGCCCAACATCAGTACGGCCTATATTTTCGCTACGGGAGGAGACTTCTTTGCCTACCCGAACAACTACAACTATTATGTCTCTTACTACAAAGAAACCTTCCAGCACGGGGGTATATCCATGGAAGAGATGCTTGTGCCGTTGATTACGCTACAGTCGAAAAAACGGTGAGACAGTGATAATATGTGATATTGTATAATGTAACTATGGAAATAAGAATCGAATCATTGGAGAATATCCGTGAAGCAGCCCGGCAGTTTGTGGCAGCGATGGAGGATAACACCGTTTTTGCCCTTTACGGCAAGATGGGAGCAGGAAAAACCACGTTTGTGAAAGCCGTATGTGAAGAATTGGGGGTGACGGACATCATCAACTCGCCCACCTTTGCCATCGTCAATGAATATCGTGCCGACGAGAGTGGCGAACTCATCTATCACTTCGACTTTTATCGTATCAAACGCTTGGAAGAGGTTTACGACATGGGGTATGAGGACTACTTCTACAGCGGTGCCCTCTGTTTCATCGAATGGCCTGAGCTGATTGAGGATGTATTGCCGGAAGATGCTGTCCGTGTCACCATTGAAGAGCAGGAAGACGGTGTGCGAATCGTCCGTTTCTGAGTCTGTCACATAACTATTATAAATTGGAATGATTCCTACCGACCCTATGATGCTTTACAGCTTCATCAACATGAAGCTGCGCGACCAATATCCCTCGCTCGATGCCCTGTGCGATGACATGGATATAGACAAAGAGGCCCTTCTTGCCACTCTTGCCTCCGCAGGTTTTGAATACAGCGAGGAGAACAACCGCTTCTGGTGATGAGTACAATACATTTTTGCCTTATAACTCGCGGAATCGCAAAAAAAAACATAGATTCCGTGAATTATAAGGCTATTTTTGTATCTTTGCGGCATAAATAAAGGGAATTTATGCTTGTCGGAAGAATTGAAGAAAAAAGGCAATTATTGGCCGCACTGAACTCCTCACAATCGGAATTCGTGGCAGTTTATGGCAGAAGGCGTGTGGGAAAGACTTTTCTCATCCGCGAGACGTTTGACTATCATTTTACATTCCAGCATACAGGATTGGCCAATGCCAATATGCAGATGCAATTGAAAAACTTCAAGGCATCTTTGCAAAGAGCCGGAATGAAACGCCCGCCACGTATAACTTGCTGGTTGGATGCCTTCTTCGCTTTGGAGCAACTGATAGAACAGTCAGCGGATGAACGCAAGGTTATATTCTTGGATGAATTGCCGTGGATGGATACTCCAAGGTCTAACTTCATTTCGGCTTTGGAACATTTTTGGAACGGATGGGCCACCACTCGTCGCGATGTATTGCTTGTGGTTTGCGGTTCGGCCACATCATGGATTATTGAAAAAATCATCAACAATCATGGCGGTCTCCATAATCGTTTGACCAAACGCCTGCTATTGCAACCTTTCTCTTTGAGGGAATGTGAAGATTTCATTCTTGCCAACGGATTGGCAATGAGTAGAACTCAGGTGCTTGAAACTTACATGATTATGGGAGGTATCCCCTATTATTGGAACTTCCTGCAAAAGGGTAAAAGTCTGGCACAAAACATCGACGACCTTTTCTTCCAAAGCAATGGGGAACTGAGGAATGAATTCGATATGCTCTATGCCTCTCTGTTCAAAAATTCAGAAAACTACATCAAGGTCATTACGGCACTCGGTGAAAAGAAGTCAGGGCTAACCCGTGAAGAAATCATTGCCCACAGCCGGATAGCCGACAGTGGTACGCTGACCAAGGTGCTGAAAGAACTCGAGTGGTGCGGATTCATCAGAAAGTATGTCACATTTGAAAAGAAAGTAAAATCAGCTCTCTTTCAGCTGATTGACAACTACACGCTTTTCTACTTCCGCTTCATTCGGCAGAATATGAAGAACGACGAACATTTTTGGACCACTTCCCAGAACACACCTTTGTACAACAACTGGTGCGGGTTGTCATTTGAGCGTGTCTGTCTGCAACATGTCAGTCAGATAAAGCGGAAACTGGGCATCTCGGGGGTGCTCTCCAATGTCTATTCATGGTCAGCCCCTCCCAATGAAGAGTTGGGACGACGGGGCGTACAGATTGACTTGCTTATCGACCGGAATGATCAGGTGATAAACCTTTGCGAGATGAAATATTCATCCACCCCTTATGCCATCACCCAAGAGGAAGAGATGAAACTCCGTACCCGCATGGAGGTGTTCCGCACCGTGACCCGCACCCCCAAAGCCATTCACCTGACCATGGTCACCACGCATGGCCTCGTACAAAACCCTCATGCAGGAATCGTCCAAAATGAAGTGACGATGGACGATTTGTTTGAGAGAGGGTAATTCGCTTACATTTTGCTACTTCAGGTAGCGGCTTTGTAGGAATGTTTTGTATGGTTATGCAGTGCCCTTTAGCTCTTATTTGCATAAATATGTAGGAATAACCGTTCTTTCATTCATTCGTCCCTGCGGAAACAGCCCTTTTTATGTGCCAAAATCGGAATGGGGCAGCCAAGTTGCTCCCTCCCCTTTGGAGGAGAACAGCTATCCGTCTGCAGACAAACAGCTATCCGTCCGTCGGCGGATAGCCATCCGTATAGCCGATGAACAGCTGTTTGAAAGTAGTCCGATAGCCATTCTCCTCCGCTCCGATGGCTATCGGACCAGGTTTGGGATGTCTTTCATCTTTCTGCTCTCCTCCTCTCCTTTCTCTCTTACCCGTTTTTTCTGTCGCAGATTTCCCACTTTTGAATTCCTCTTGTTTTTGTAACCTGTTATGAATTAATCGTATAAAGCAAGTTCGGCCCTCAAAACTCGTCTGTACACATCCAACGTTACTTTTGGATGTATATACGCGATTCTCGTGCGCGTGATATACATTTTGACAGTTTGTCAATTCAGGTGGTGTGCTAATATACAGTTTGTCTTAGTTCTTCCAATATGTTATCTACAATATATTGTCTTTTGGCACTCGCTTCGATTGCCATTATCGCAAAATGAAGTTTTCGATATGTATCCGTTTGCTGTTTCGTCATACAACTACGTTGTTTATATCTGGATGTAAAAGTAACAAAAAAGGCTGAATACCAAACGAGGGATTCAACCTAATTTTATTACAAGCAAAAACTTTAGCGGACTAATAGATGTCTATTTTGAAAAACTTTTTGTTTACAATAAATTATTTAATTCCTGTGAATCAATAATAATTGTATCGTTGCCTCCCCAACTTTCCCATTCCTTTATCAGTTGAAGAGAAACTAAATCATAATCAATTGCATCTTTAGTACCTTCTAATAAAAATTTGATTCCAACATTTCTTCTTGTACAAGCCTTGAAAAATGTCTTTACAGAGGGTTACACAAAAGTAAATTGTGCAGCGAGGGGCGACCAAACAATGGTTGCCCCTT
>CAZTPB010000005.1:15837-30009 GCA_964614555.1 uncultured Bacteroides sp. | reverse complement strand
AGCGTGTATACGCCTAAAGCGTATCGGGGGTTCGAATCCCCCTCTCTCCGCAAGGCAGGTAGCTGTCCCCAAGTCAAGTTAAAGAAACATGAACAATAATAAATAATTAATTTTAATCTTAAAAAATTAGACGCACAATGAAAAAGTTATTTGCAATTCTTGCAGTAGTGGGAGTGATGGCCTTTGGCCAGACTCAAATCGTAATGGCTCAGGACGAAGCCGCTTCAACCGAAGCAGTTGACACAGCAGCGGTAGCTGAAGCCGAAGAAGTTGTGGAAGCAGAAGAGGCTCCCGCGGTAGTAGAGGAAGTTGAAGGCGGTATGCACAAAACCCTCAAGACAAAGTTTATCGAAGGTGATGCTGGCTTCATGTCATTGGTGGCTATCGCTTTGGTTATCGGTTTGGCTTTCTGTATTGAGCGTATCATCTATTTGAGTCTTGCTGAGGTGAACACCAAGAAGCTCATGGCTAAGATTGAAGAGGCTCTTGCCAAGGGTGATGTTGAAGGTGCCAAGACTGTTTGCCGCAATACTCGTGGCCCTGTGGCCTCTATCTGCTATCAGGGTCTGATGCGTATTGAAGAAGGTGCTGACGTCGTTGAGCGTTCAGTGGTTTCTTACGGTGGTGTACAGGCTGGCTTCTTGGAGAAAGGTTGCTCATGGATCACTTTGTTCATCGCCATGGCTCCGTCACTCGGATTCTTGGGTACTGTGATTGGTATGGTGCAGGCATTCGACGCTATCGAAGCTGCAGGTGATATTTCTCCGACAGTTGTTGCCGGTGGTATGAAGGTGGCCTTGATTACTACAATCTTCGGTATCGTTGTAGCCTTGATTCTGCAGGTATTCTACAACTATATCCTTTCTAAAATAGAAGCTCTCACCAGCGACATGGAGGATTCTTCTATCACTCTGCTCGACCTCATCATGAAGTATAACTTGAAAAAGTAAGAATTAGATAAAGTATTTTCAAAATGGTAAAAGCACATAACATATCGTTTTACGTATTTGTCGCTTTGATTATTGCCTCTATCGTAGTCTTCGGATTTTTCTTTGGAGTCGGTTTTGACAATATGGAGGGCAAATACAACGCTCCAGAGCATACCGGTACATTGATGTATTGGATGTATATAATGGCGGCTATTTGTATTCTCGCAGCTGTCATCGGAGCGATTGCAAATACATTGGCTTCCTTCGGAGGCCCTAAGGGTGTTAATATCACAGGCGTGCCGACAACTGTCGTTTCAGCGATATCTTTGGTTATTTTGGTTGGTACAATGGTTGTTTCATACGCTATGGCTTCACCAGAACCGTTGGTGATGCCCAGTGGCAAGGTCTTTGATGATTCTTCTTTGCTGGTGCTCACTGATACATTTATCTATGCAATCTATGCTTTGATGGCATTTGCTGGTATTGGTCTGGTGATTAACCTCTCTGGCATTTTCAAGAAATAATTCTAAGAACTGATTAATTAGAAAAGACTAATGGGAAAGAAAAAAAGAGAAGTGCCTGAACTGAACTCCAGTTCTACGGCTGATATCTCTTTCATATTGCTCATCTTCTTTTTGACCACCACCTCTATGGATACGGACAAGGGTTTGGCACGTCGTTTGCCGCCCCCGCCTGAAGAGAATCAGGAGATGGATGACACGAAGGTGAAAGAGCGTAATGTCCTTCAGGTTCGTATCAATGCTATGGACGAACTTATGATTGGAGGTGAATACGCTGATGTGAGTGAGGTTAGAGCCAGAGCAAAGGAGTTCATCGACAACCCGGACAATTTGCCTAACCTGCCTGACAAGGTATCGAAGGAAATCAAGTTGCTGGGGCAGGTAAACATCACAGACAAGCACGTGATTTCTTTGCAGAGCGACCGTGGTACAAGCTACGACAAGTACTTCGAGGTGCAGAACGAGTTGGTGGCCGCTTACAATGAATTGCGCGATGAGTTGGCTCGCAAACGCTTCGGTAAGCGTTTTGTTGATTGCTCAGAAGACGAGAACCTCGCCATCCGTGAGTATTATCCGATGAAAATTTCAGAGGCTGAACCTAAGAACTACGCAAAAAAATAATAGAAGTTATGAGTAAGTTTGGAAAAGGAGAAAAAAGAGGAATGCCGGCGTTGAATACGTCGTCATTGCCTGACTTGATATTCACCATTCTGTTCTTCTTCATGATTACTACATCTATGCGTGAAGTTACATTGATGGTTGAGTTCAAGGTACCTAAGGGTACGGAGATTGAGAAGATGACCAAGAAGTCTTTGATTTCATACATCTACGTAGGTAAGCCTACCCGCGAGTTGCGTGCAAAGATTGGTTCGGGTACTCAGATTCAGTTGAACGACAAATTCGCCTCTCTTGCAGAAGTGCAGGATTACATCTATCAGGAGCGTGAAGCCATGAAAGAGGCCGACAAGCCCTTCATGAAAGTATCTCTGAAGGTAGATAAAGATACTCGTATGGGTATCGTCACCGACATCAAGCAGGAGTTGCGTAAAGCTTGGGCTTTGAACTTGAATTACTCTGCGGATTCCCGCAATTGATTCGAAGGTCTGAATATAAAAGGAAAAGGGGGTGTGCCTGGAAAGGTACACCCCCTTTTCCTTGTACCAGGTGTTTTTGGCCTACACCTTTCGTAGAAAAAAAAGCTGCACCTTCAGAAGAGATGCAGCCTTGGGTAGTTCGTCAAGTCAACGATGAGGATTATATTATCCCAACTTGTTGTCTGAACCGAGCACGTTGATGATCTTGTGCTTGTACATTTTCTCCATGTTCGTACGGGCAGGACCGAGGTACTTGCGGGGGTCGAACTCTGCGGGTTTTTCAGCCAATACCTGACGGACGGCTGCAGTCATGGCCAAACGGGAGTCTGAGTCGATGTTGATCTTGCAGACAGCGCTTTTGGCAGCTTCGCGCAACCACTCTTCGGGGATACCGATGGCGGCCTTCAAAGCTCCACCGAACTTGTTGATAGTTTCAACCTCTTCCTGAGGAACTGAAGATGAGCCGTGGAGTACGATGGGGAATCCGGGCAACTTCTCCTCAACAGCCTTCAATACATCGAATGCCAAGGGGGGAGGTACCATGCGGCCGGTAGCAGGGTCGATGGTGCACTGCTCGGGAGTGAACTTGTAGGCTCCGTGCGAAGTACCGATTGAGATGGCCAATGAGTCGCAACCAGTGCGAGTGGCAAAATCAATCACTTCTTCGGGGTTGGTGTAGGTGTGATGGTCAGAAGAAACTTCGTCTTCTACACCCGCCAATACACCAAGCTCGCCTTCAACGGTTACGTCGAACTGATGAGCGTATTCAACAACCTTTTTGGTCAGAGCGATGTTCTCCTCGTAGGGAAGGTGTGAGCCGTCAATCATCACTGAAGAGAAGCCAGAGTCGATGCAGCTCTTGCAAGTTTCGAAAGAATCTCCATGGTCGAGGTGGAGAACGATTTCGGGCTTTTCGCAACCGAGTTCTTTAGCGTATTCTACTGCACCCTGAGCCATATAGCGGAGCAAGGTAGCGTTGGCATAGTCACGGGCACCACGAGATACCTGAAGGATAACGGGTGATTTGGTTTCAACAGCAGCCTTGATGATGGCCTGCATCTGCTCCATGTTGTTGAAGTTGAAAGCGGGGATGGCATAACCACCCTTAACGGCTTTTGCAAACATCTCCTTAGTGTTCACAAGTCCCAGTTCTTTGTAATTTACCATTGTCTTTTTATCTTTTAATATGGTTAGTTAATTCATTTTACGTTGCAAATTTAAGCAATAAACTACGAATGACCGACAAACCGTCAGGCTTTTTTGCCCTGAATTTACATTCTAACGTTTTTGCCGCTCAACTTGTTGCCTCTTCTGCGGGAGTTTGTAAACTCCATGTGACAGATTTAGTGACATTAAAAACTGGAGCACTTATTTTTTGAGCGTCACTTGGAGACCTGCAACTGTCTCTTTCACTCCTTCCCTGAAGAGAAAACTTAATATTGTTTAACGATGGCTGTGCCTTCGCTCGTCTTGCACTATCTTTGCCTGCAAAATGATCAAATAACAGAGACGGATATGTTTTCAGGAATAGTAGAAGAGACTGCTACTGTGGTGGCAGTTGTCAGGGAGCAGGAAAACTTGCATCTGACCATGAAATGTTCGTTTGTTGACGAACTGAAGATAGACCAAAGTGTGGCGCACAACGGTGTGTGTCTGACTGTTGTAGAAATAAAGGAAGGCACCTACACTGTGACGGCTATGCGTGAAACTATCGAGCGTTCCAATCTGGGACAGCTTCGGGTAGGCGATGAAGTGAATGTGGAGCGGAGCATGATGATGAATGGACGTTTGGACGGACATATTGTGCAAGGACACGTTGATCAGACTGCAGAGTGCATCCGTATAGAAGAAGCTGGTGGCAGTTGGTATTTCACTTTTCGGTATGCCTTTGACAAGGAGATGGCTCGTCGTGGATATCTGACAGTTGATAAAGGGTCGGTGACGGTGAATGGGGTGAGTCTGACCGTATGCAACCCGACGGATGACACTTTCCAAGTGGCCATCATCCCATACACGTATGAGCATACCAATTTTCATGCCTTCCAAGTAGGAAGTAGGGTGAACATTGAGTTTGACATCATCGGCAAGTACATCAGCCGTATCAATCAATATTAGGAGTGGAGATCGTGTCAAAACAAGCTTCAGATTATGGATTTTTTAGAATTGGTATCCTCCCGGCAAAGTGATCGGGCTTATGACAAGAACCGCCCGGTAGAACCGGAGAAATTGGAGCGAATTCTGGAGGCGGCACGTCTGGCTCCATCGGCTTGTAATGCCCAACCTTGGAAATTTGTCGTGGTCAATGAACCCGAATTGGCCGTAAAGGTGGGCAGGGCCACTGCAGGACTGGGCATGAACAAGTTTGCCAAAGATGCTCCTGTCCACATTCTTATCGTGGAAGAGAGTATGAACATAACCTCCTTACTTGGCAGCAAGATAAAAGATAAATATTTTCCGTTAGTAGATATAGGCATTGCAGCTTCCCATATCTGTCTGGCCGCCGAGTCGGAGGGATTGGGCTCCTGTATATTGGGATGGTTTGACGAGAAGGGCATCAAGTCTTTGCTGGGTATTCCGCAAAAGAAACGTTTGTTGCTTGATATCACCATCGGATATTCCTTGAAACCCAAACGCCCGAAATCGCGCAAGGCCAAGGAAAAAGTGATAGCCTATAATAAGTATTGAGGGGCTGGAGTGATGCGATTCCACTTCACGCGCGGATTACACAAGTTATGCGCGGATTTGCCATTTGCCCGTGCAATCCGCGCGTGAATGTGGTGTATGCTGATGGTAATCAGGGACTGAATCCTTATTCTGCTTTTTCTTCGATTTCAGCGACAAAGCGGAAGTCGAAATTCTTTCCTTTCACCGAGGGGTATTGTGAACGGGGATCTACTTCGGGGCGTGCTTTCAAGTGAGCAACGATGCGGTTGTAACAGTCTATCCCGCTATATGCCTTGAGACGGGCACGGAAAGGGGTATCTACGTAAGCGAACTTACGGTTTTCGTCACCGGGCATGGCACGTTTGAAAATAAGTCCGGCTTCATACCAGCCGTAACGTTCCATATTGAGCATTCCTTCTCTGGATTCGGGGTGAGTCTCCACTTTGCGCATACTTCCTACCGGATGCTGATTGATGGCCTGCTGAGCCACTTGGAAAGCTTCCAAAGTAGGTTCTTCAGTCTTGATGACCAGATAATAGTTGCGGTCATCAATTTTCCCCTTAAATGGATAACGTGAGTCTCCTTCCAAATACTTGTGCAACTTTTTTTCAGAGATGCTTTCCATCCTGATTTGGGGAATTGTTGCCAAGAAGTCCAAAACGGCTTCCTCGTCAGGAACCAATGCTTCTTTGTCGAAAAAACGAACGTATAAATTCATATAGGTTATTAATTTGTAATAAATAAACGAATCGCTTCCACCACAGAAGCGATTCGCTTGCAAAAGTAATGGTTTTCTATTAAACACCCAAGGGAATGGTAATGTTTTTTAGAAAATATTTAAAAAATGAGTAACTGTCATTCCGGTTTCATCACAACCCCGAGGTTCTGTTTGCCGTCCATCTTCACTGTCAGTGGTTTGTCGAAGTGTACGTGGCGGAGGAAGCGCGTTTCTTCCACTGCAGGCATGGCGTCGAGGTAGGTTTGGTCATAGACCCCATCGTGGCAATAGGCATTGATTGTGAAATAGCCTACACCGAAAGAGGTCAGGTTTTGGAAGAAGTGTGTGCCTTGGCTCGGATCGACACGATAATTGGTCAGTCCGGCTTCCACGATGACACGTGCTGCAGAGATATGAGGCCACTTGACTGGGATACCTAACCAGGTGTCGCTGCTTCCCCAGCGTCCGGGTCCGACGAGAATGTAGTTCTTCCCTTCAGCCAGAAACTTGCGGTTGATTTGCTCAATGTCATAAGCTATCAGCTGGTTGTTGCTGGCAGAATATCCTTGAGTTTTCACATAAATGACATCCTGAATGTCTGTGACTATACCGTGTCCCAACGAATTGTTGGAGCGTAGCAGTGTCTCTTCGTCCTTGATGAGGGTGAGGTCCTCGTCAAGCATCTCTTTGCTGTCAACAATGGGGCGCATCTGTAGCAGGTAGAAGGTTCCGCTCTTGTCAGGATTCAGTTTGACAGCGAATTCAATCTCTACGGGACGACGCATTTCTCCTTGTCCGTAACTTTGCACAAGTTGTAGGATTTTAGCCAGTGGAAAGACATCGTGTTGCAGGATGTTGGCGAAGGTGATCAGTTTGCGTCCACCGGGGTAGATACCGTCGCGGATAACCATGTCGTAGGGGTCGTAGGTTGAGGCAATGAAGTTGAGCGAACCATCTTCTTCAGCCTCCTTGACAGAGAGTTTCAGCAGATTGAATCCGTCATCGATGGAGAAGTTTTCGCCGGCATTCTTCATGTCAAGGGCATAGAAGCGGGTCTGAGTCTCGCGTAAGGCTAATTCCATTTCGCTGGTCTGTAGCACCTGTGTGGGGTGATAGGGGCAGACGCGCAGGGTCAGTCCGCCGTCAACAATGTATTTGCCCAATCCGAGCGCCAGACTGACGGTACCTTCTTCAGCTTTTTCTTCCCCGATGGGATAGTAGTTGAGCGAGCGGGCTACACCGCTGATGTTGGGGTAGAAACGGTCACCGTACCGGGTACCGACAACCTCTTGCAGGATGACGGCCATCTTCTCTTGGTCGATGACGTTGCTGGTGGCTTGCATATAAGCTTTGCTGTCGCGGTAATAGACCGACGCATAGACCCCCTTGATGGCATCGCTGAGCATACGCAACATTTCGTATTTGTCGTCAAGACAAGGTATCATGTAGGTGGAGTAGATGCCGGCAAAAGGCTGGTAGTGCGAGTCTTCTAACAGGCTGGAAGAACGGATGGCTACAGGTGTTTTCACGACTTCAAAGAATGCAAAGAAGTCTTCGATGAGCCGGTCGGGCAGTTTGGCACGAAGAAAGTGACGGAGTATCTCATCGTCTGACGTATCGCTCAGAGCTATCTGGTAGAGATTGTTTGTTTCCATGAATTCGTCGAATATGTCGGTGCAGAGCACTACCGTCTTTGGTATTTCCACATGGGCGTTTTCCAATTCCTCAAATTCTCCGTGGCGTTTGATCATATTGTCCATGAAGGCCAGACCACGTCCCTTTCCTCCAAGGGAACCTTCTCCGATACGGGCAAAGTTGGAATAGCGGTCGAAGCGGTCGCGTTGGAAGACGGCCACTACACCCTGATTCTTCATCTTGCGGTATTTTACGATGGCTTCGAAGATGATCTGTCTGTGTGCATCAACGTCTTCCAACGTTTTCCATGTAATTTCTTTCAGGAATTCGGCCACAGGAAACATGGCTCGTGAATAGAGCCAGCGGGAGACATGGTTGCGGCTGATGTGGTGGAGCAGCAACTCATGTGGGATAGTGAAGATTTTCTCTTGCAGTTCCCTTAAGTTGTGTATGCGCAGAACTTCTTGGTTGGTTTTCGGGTCGCGGAATACGAAGTCGCCGAATCCGAAATTCTCAGAGATAGCTTCCCGTAGGTCAACGTCCATCTTTTTGGAATTTTTGTCTATGAATCCTATTCCCAGACGCATGGCCTCCTTGCTGTTTTCGCTTTCGGCGGATTGTAGGATAAGCGGGATGTATTCGTCGCGTTTGCGTATCTCTTCTATCAGGCGGATGCCGGCATGAGGATCCACCTCACCGTTACGGGGGAAGCGTGCATCGGTGATGACTCCCAGTGTGTTGCCCGCATATTTTTCGTAGAGGGCTTGAGCCTCCTCGTAGTTGCGGGCAAGGACGATTTTCGGACGTCCTCGCATACGCATGGTCCGTTGGTGGGCATTCAACGCTTCAGTGGCAAATTCCTGACTTTGCCGGAGTACAAACTTGTAGAGGTTGGGGAGCACAGAAGAATAGAAGCGGATGGAGTCTTCTACCAACAGAATCATCTGTACACCCACTTCGTTGATGTCGTGTTCCAGATTCATCTTGTCTTCGATGAGCTTGATGATGGAGAGCAGCAGGTCGGTGTTCCCCAGCCAACAGAAGACGTACTCGAAGATACTCAGGTCTTCATTTTGCATCCGTTTGGTGATTCCGTGGGAGAAGGGAGTCAGTACCACGATGGGGATGTCCGCATAGTGTTCTTTGATGCTGCGTGCGATGTCAAAGGCATCGTTGTTGTCTGTTCCTGGCATACAGATGACCAAATCGAATGTGGTATCCTCCAATTTTTGCCATGCCTCTTCCATGGTGGACACTTGGGTGAATCGTGGTGGATAGCGCAGACTCAAGCTCATGTATTCCAGAAAAATCTTTTCATCAACGCGGCCGTCATCTTCCAACATGAAGGCGTCGTAGGGGTTGGCAATGAGCAACACGTTGAAGATACGCCGTGTCATCAGGTTGGCAAACGACGTATCTTTGAAGTAGAGTTGGTTCAGTTTGTACTTGCTAAGCATATTGTTTTTTCTTTATATACCTTATTAATTATAATATGTGTATAATGTCATTTCAATTTTGGTTTCAGTTCGTCGGGAGAATCCTTGGTATAGCTGTCCACAGCAGGGGTGGGTTGGTTGAAGATTGTCTCTATCTGCTCTACCGTCACAGTTTGTGTGGGACGGAAGTCATCCGACTGCATATAGCTGAGCAGGGCGTGCATAAGTTCGCGTGCGACGAATCGGTTGTTGTGCCGGCGCACGTCCAGACTGGTCATTATCAGCTTGCCGTTCAGCACACGGGCTTCGAACATTGTACTGAGGCGGCGGCTGAGGAACCATGTGTCAATGGGCTGCACAATGCTGTGGAAGTTTTCTCCCATGTGGCCGGTCATCATGCACTGGGCACGGTTCGTCAGTTCCCACCACTGCAGGTTGGTGTAATAGCTGGTAGGGAAATGGCGGAACAGCGGATGGGCATTGTCAATCCATGACCCTACGGTGTGTGGAGGGCGCATCTTGAACCACGAGGTGTTCCAGAAAGTGGGTACGAAGTGTTGCACTATACCGGCTCCATATTTCACTCGTCCGGCAGCAGTGAGCAACACTTTTCCTCCACGTTCCAGAAGGTCGATGGCTTGGTCATCCAATGTGTCGGTTATCAGCAAGTCGGGGATGTTGATGGCCACCGGTTCACGCTGTGGATATACCCAAAGGCTCCATTGGTTCTTAACCTCACGGACGGGATAATTATGCTCTGTATAATCGGTGCCTGAAGCCCTTACTCCTGCATAGTTGTCGCAATGGGTAAGGCGTACTTCAAGAGTCAGTTCCTGAGGCTTGTTATCCAAAGCTTTTAGTTTGTGCCGGAATTCTTTAAGGGCAAATTGTCCGCCGATGGGAATCTCTTTTTCATGGCTCCGTTCAGTGTGGATGATTTTACCGTCGGTGGTACGCAGAATGTATAAGAAATCGGCATTGCGTAAGGGGGCTTCGCCGAAATGGTTCAGTTCGATGGCGGCATACAGGGTGTCACCGTCTGTATAGACGAAGCGTTCCAAGCGGGCTAAAGGAACGGTCGGACTGCAGAATTGCAACCATTCGGGTGCTGTGATGTAGCCTTTTTCTCCGAAGAATACATCCAGAATGCCTACTATGGCACTGCCCTGACCGCTGTAGTCGTTCAGCGACAAGAGTTGGAATCCGGCATAGTCAGGTGTGCGGAGTGTCTTCTCAATCTCGTGTTTGTAGCAGAGGGCCTGTAGCTTTCCCGATGCCATCAGAAAGTCTTGTGCCTGATGGCCCATGTGGTTGTCGGCCAGCAGATCGCGGAAGATTTCAAAGTTTTTGGCCTTGTTCACTCCCGTGTATTTGCGTATTTCATTAAAGTTGGGATAGCAGTTCCATTGTCCCGTCTCGTGTGAGACGAAGGGTTGGCTGACAGTGTCAATCTTGTTGCTGAATGTGCTCCACGATTCCGGTTGTTTTCTTGCCCATTCCAGTCCGCGTGCACCGGCTTTGACGTGATATTCACTGGCTGGTTGCCAAGCCCATCCGCCTCCAACTGAGGCTCCTGTATAGACGTGGCGAGGATCTGCCTGCTGCCAATAATGCACAAAGTCTGTGACCCAATCCACCCAACGTCCGGCTGGTTCGTTGCCACAGGCCAACATACAGAATGAAGCGTGGTTGCCATATTCACGGTTGAGGGCAATGGTCTCGTCCATCAAATAGTTGTCGATCGGTTGTCCGACACCCAACTTGACACCATGATTGGGCCAGCTGGGGCCTTCAGGTTGCAGGTAGAATCCTATACGGTCGGCTGCAACAAAAGCGGCACGTGGCGGACAATAGGAGTGGAAGCGCATGTGGTTCAGACCGTAATTGCGGCAGATACGAAATACCCGTTCCCATGAGGCTGTGTCCATCGGGGCATACCCTGTCAACGGGAAGTCGCAATTCTCTACCGTTCCGCGTAGTTGTGTCTTCCGGCCATTCACATAGAACCATTTTCCTTGGATGCTGAATTGGCGCATGCCGAATTCGGTGTCCCGTCTGTGCTGCAATTTTCCTTTCGTCAGTGTGGCAGTCAGTCGGTAGAGAGTAGGGTGGAATTCATCCCATAGATAAGGCGATTCTCCCATCGGGAGGGTGATGGCGACTTCGTTGGTTCCACGTTTTAGCGTGATGTCCTTTGTCATTTCCTGTCGTTGTGTCGGCTGGTCAGTATTGAAGCTTTCTGCCTGGAGATTGAGAGAAACGCGGTGCTCTTTCTCCGATTCGATCAGCATGGCCACCTTTGCTTCCCGCTTTTCTATATCAGGATACACCTGTAAGTCCCGGATGTGTGTCTGTGGAAGGGCTATCAGCCTGATTCCGCCCACGATACCGTTCCAGTTGCCTTGCGTCTGGTCGCTGACACTGTGTGAATCATTGCCCACATTGACAGTCTCCGGCCGGTTATCCACACATAGTGTCAGGTCGTTTGTTCCTGTGTGCAGGTAGGTTGTGAGGTCGTAAACATGTGGTACACACAGGGAATTGGCCGTTCCTGCTGATTCTCCGTTTACCCAAAGGGTCGTTTCTATATGCGGACGCTCCAAAGACAGGAGTATGCGTTGGCCACGCCATGCTTTGGGGATGTTGACACGGCGTTTGTACCAGGCTTTTCCTACATAGTGCTTGTCGGGAGTCAGGAAGAAGGGCAGTTTCATTTCACCACCCGTCCGCCGGTATCTTTCCATTTGGGGATTGTAGTAGAAGGAACTGTCATAAAGAGTGGCCGTCCATGGTGTATTGACGGTGACGTCGTCGCCCTTTAACCTTTGGGGCATGGAACCGGGAAGCAGAATGGTGTCATCAAACTCTTTATCTTCAAACCAATGTTCTGTTTCACCCTGATTGTTGCGGTCGATGGCAAATTGCCATCGACCGGACAAGTCTATCTGTTGTTGTGCCATCAGAGTCTGGGTCACGCAGAGGATGATGAGTGTCGTGAGGAGAGTTCTTTTCATGGATTCAATATTAACAGTTGATGGCTTTTCTTGTTAGAATCTGACATATACTTGCAGCTGTAGCATATTGTAGTTGGCTTCTGGATTTTCTACGCGTGCATTGGATTTGTATGAGACACTGCGTGCGTTGGTAAAGTTGTAGCTGCCCTGAATCATCAGGTTCTTGTCGAGCCAATAGTTCAATGCAAGTCCATAAATGGAGGTTTGTGTGTCGGAGGTCTTTTCGTCGCGATAGACATCCCATTTGCCATATACCTTGAATTGTTTGCCTACGGGGACACCCACTGCCGCATACCAACCGTCGGCTTTGTCAGTCCCATATCCTTCTTGCTTTTCTGATACTTTACGTCCTTGTGAGGTGATGTATTCTGCACGCACCGTCCAGTCGGATTCATATTTCACGCCAAATGACATACGGTTACGATCGACAGTGGTGCCATTGGCCGTATATTCGCCGGCCCATCCGAATGCTCCAATCTGAAGATCTTTGATAGGAGCAAGCCAAACACCTCCGATAATGTCCTTGCTGCTGTTGGCATCATTATGATTTACACCTTGTCCGTTATAGACTCCAACCTGGTAATGGAACAGGCGATGCTCATCTTTTCCTACAGGGAACAAGTCACCTTGCAGCAACAGGCCGGCATCGCGTCCGCCACTGCTGTGTTCGCCTACACGGTCAGAGAATCCCGACAGTTTGGTGATGACTTGTGCGTATGCACCGAATCCCTGATTCCAAGGATTATAAGGATTTTCAAACGTAAAGGCACGCTTCATCTGGCCAAACCGGACATTTAGCCATGGATATTTCACCCACTCTACGTAGGCATCCACAATGCGTGGCCCTTTATCTACATTCGGTGCCCCGTTCACCTCCATTTGGAGGCGGTATTTGAAGTCTTGAGCTACTGTGCCATTTACATATACACGGGCCAAGCGGAGATTGAATCCTGCATTACGGTCTTTAGACTCTTCGTCATAGTAGGTATAGTTACCAATTATGTAACCACCCAATTTGGCAGTCACGGGAATGTCCTTCAGCTTAGGAAGTTGGGCCTTCGCCACTTGACCCACACTGCACACTGCCGCCAACAAGGTTATATAAATAAATCTCTTCATATTCTAATACTGTTTTCATTAAGGAAAGGAGACAATCATTTTCAAGCATAAAGATTAGTAATCTTATGGATTAAAGATTAGCAATCTTTCGCATTGAAGAATGCATTCTTTCCTCGTCAGGATAACATGCTTTATTTTGTTCAATAAAAAAGGCTCACGCTTCAGCAAGCGCGAGCCTTTTATCATAGTGCATATAATTACGCTTCTACGTCACCACCTCTCTCCTTGCGGCTCATCACGCGGTAAGCGATAGGAGCAGCGATGAAGAGTGAAGAGAGTGTACCGAAGATAACACCCAGAATCATCGCAAATGAGAAACTGCGGATGCTGTCACCACCAAGGAGGAAGATGCAGCACAACACCACCAACGTACTGAGTGAAGTATTGATGGTACGTGCCAAAGTCGTGTTCAATGAGTCGTTGAACAACTGGAACTTGTTACGCTTCGGATAGAGACCGTTGAACTCGCGCACACGGTCGAAGATAACCACCTTGTCGTTGATGGAGTAACCGATAGCGGTCAGGATGGCACCGATGAACGTCTGGTCGATTTCCAAAGACATGGGCAACCAACCGTAGCACAACGAGTACATACCAATGATCAGCAAGGTATCGCAAGCCAAAGCCACTACAGAACCCACTGAGTAAGCCACGTTACGGAAACGGACGAGGATGTAGAGGAAGATGGCAATCAAAGCCAGAATGACAGACCAGACTGCAGAAGTCTTGATGTCATCAGCGATAGAAGGACCTACCTTCTGTGAACTGATGATAGAGCCACCGGTCCAATTGTCGCGGTCGATGAAGATTTCCAGTGTTGTACCCTCACCCAGCAATCCGCCATCGCGGAAGGCTTCATAGAGGAATGCCTCGATTTCAGAGTCAACATTGGTTCCTTCCTCATTGATGCGATAGTTGGTTGATACGCGAACTGTCTTTCCGTCTGTGCCCAAAGCGATAGCACTTACATTGGCGTCAGTAATCTTTTCAGAAAGGAGAGCACGAACGGTCTCAGGCTGAACCTGCTGCTCGAACTGAACCA